>CAMXUZ010000328.1 GCA_947251855.1 uncultured Ruaniaceae bacterium | reverse complement strand
ATCGATCCCGGCGCCGGCCATCCGGTTGAAACGGGCGAGCGTGCCGCGGAAGGTCTCGGCGGGAACTCCCATCGCGGTGGCGAGTTCCTCCGGGGAGTTGCCCATGAACGCGATCCCGGCGTCGTACCACTCCCGCGGGATCGGCATGCGCGGGAAGAGGCCGGCCGCGAAGACGTAGCTGTCGCGGTATTCCTGGTCGAACACGATCCACATCTTCTCGATCGGCTGCCCGCCCCGTTCGGCGGCGAGCAGGTGCTGACCGAAGGACATGTAATCGGTGGATTCGTTGATGAACCGCGCCCCGGTCTGGTTGACGATGAAGGAGCCGGGCAAGGACCGCTCCGCGAGCAGCACGATCGGCGTGGATCCGGGTAGCGGGGCCACTGCGGGGAACCACCACGCCTGGTCCATGAGGGCGGTGCTCGCCCCCGCGGAAGTCGCGGCTTTGATGCCGTCACCGGTGTTGCCGGGGTTCCCCAGCGACCACTCCCCCAGCCGCTCCGACTGGTACTCGTGGCGCCACGCCAGGTCGTGATCGAAGCCGCCGGTGGCGAGGATGACGCCCTTGTGGGCACGCACGGTCACCGTTGCTCCCCGCTGGCGAACCGCGGCCCCGGTCACCCGGCCGCCATCAACGATGAGCTCTTCCAGCGCGGCCTCGGTCCACACCGGGATCCCCGCCTGCACCACCCCGGCGAACATACCGGCGGCCAGCGCCTGCCCGCCCGCCATGTATTCCCGACCGACGAGCTTGCCCCCGATTCCCTGCAGCACGCGCCGCGCGATCTTCGGCAGCCCCTTCGCCGGCATCCGCGCGAACAGGTTCATCCACTTGTAATCGACGGAGGTGATGGGCATAGGAACGGGTGCGGACAGTCCGGTGGGGCGCAGGTAGCGGCGCTGATCACCGAGCACGGCAGCATCGAAGGGGCGTGATTCGATGGTGCGCCCGATCGCGTGTCCACCGGGGTTCTCCGGGTGGTAGTCGGAGTATCCCCGCGACCACATGAAGTTCAACGGGGTCGTGCGTTGCAGCATCGCGATCGCTGCGGGCCCGTGCTCGATCGCGGAGGTCCAGCGGGGCTTGGGGGCGCTGCCCGCGACGACGGATTCGGTGTAGATGAGCCCCTGTTCGACCGTGTCGGTGGAGCCGGCCCCGGTGAGCACGGGGTTCGCGGGCACCCAGACCCCGCCCCCGGAAAGCGCCGTCGAGCCGCCAACATACTCGGTCTTCTCCACGACGAGCACCTTCAGGCCCTGTTCGTGAGCGGAGAGCGCTGCCGCCATTCCGGTCCCGCTGCCGATGACGAGAACATCCACCTCGATATCTACAGCTGAACTATTCGTGACGGCCATGGTCCCTCCTCGTCAGAAAACCTTGTTAGTAATTCTTACTCAATCAACACGAAAAGAGATGCGCAAAGTTGACAATAGCCGGGAGCCCTGTCACTCATTCCCGGCATTTCCCGGGCCCCTATCCCCTGAGGATCGTCGAGCCTGGAGCAAATCTCTACAATTCACACAGGGCGGATAGTCGCAGGCTCACGGGAATTTTATTTCGCAGATCATTCGTACCAGGCTTTTCGGGAATTCCCCGCGAGGATCTCCTCCGCCCATTTCGGTACGACGGTGGTCGCCGGGCCTTCGCGTACGTCATCGAACCATCCCGAGCGGCTCGCCTGCAGGTTGAGCTCGACCGTATGCGCACCGAAAGTCGCCGCCGCGGCGGAGAAGCCCGCAGCGGGGTACACCTCACCGGAAGTGCCGATGGATACGAAGACGTCCGCCTCGCGAAGGAGGCCCTCGATCTCATCCATCCGGTAGGGAATCTCCCCGAACCAGACGATGTCCGGGCGCAGCGCGGTGGCAGTGCAGCTCGGGCACGGTGGGAAGCTCGCCAACGCGTCGCTCCACGCCGCCCGTTCGTCGCACATCGTGCACCACGCGCTCAGGAGCTCCCCGTGCATGTGGATGACCTTCGTCGATCCGGCGCGTTCGTGCAGGTCGTCGACATTCTGCGTAACGATGTGCAGGTCCCCCTCGAGCTGCTCCTCGAGGCGGGCGAGGGCAACGTGCGCGGCGTTGGGTTCGACCGCCTGCACCGCTGCGCGCCGTTCGTCATAGAACCGCAACACGAGATCGGGATCGGCGGCGAACCCTTCGGGAGTCGCAACCGCTTGTACGTCGTGGCCCTCCCACAACCCGCCACTATCGCGGAAGGTCGCCACCCCCGACTCTGCTGAAATACCTGCCCCAGTCAACACGACAATTCGCATACCTCCCATTCTCCTACATCCCGCGGCGGAATTCCCCTGACGCGTGTCTCACCGGCGGACTACTATTTCTGGGTGATGGCTAACCAACGGAGACTCTTCGCCGCCGCTGCGGCGCTCGCCCTATTCCTCCTTCCCGCCTGCACCGCGAAGGACACCGGCGCCGAAGGGCTCGCCGCGGACCTCACCGGATCGCTCTCGGCGCACTCCCTCGATGACGTGCCTCTCCTCAATCCGGAGGCGGCCTCGGCGTTCGCCAACCACGTCGAGGCTCTTTCGGAGTACCCCCTCACCGTCACCCCCGGCGAGATCGCCTACGACATGAACGACGCCGTTCTCCCGCTGCAGTGGTCGTGGGAGATCGACGGCAACGCCTGGGAGTACGACACCGAGGTCGCCTTGTCGTATGACGATTCCCAATGGTGGGTGCAGTGGGAGCCGGCCGCGTTCGCCCCGGGATTGGAAGCGGGGCAACGCATCGGGGTGGATTCCCGTGCCCCGGAGCGGGCCGAGATCCTCGCGGGGGATGACACCCCGATCATCACCGAGCGCGCCATTCGCCGCTACGGGCTG
>CAMXUZ010000327.1 GCA_947251855.1 uncultured Ruaniaceae bacterium | reverse complement strand
CGACATGGCTACGATCCGACTTAAATACCCCGAGCAGCACGGAGTAGGACCGGTGATCGCGCAGCCCGATGGATCGGGACATCCCGGTGGCCTCATCGCGCTGGGAGCGGTGGTGGCCCTCGACGTAGGAGCGGAGGGTCCGTTCGCGAGAGTCGGCGCCGGCCGCCTTGTTGTAGGAGATCCGGTGCGCGGGCAGGAGCAAGGTGGTGATGGCATCGACGAGGGTGGATTTCCCGGTGCCGATATCGCCCGTCAACAGGGAGGTACGACCATCGGGTTGCAACGTCCACACTTGGCCATCGAACGTGCCCCAGTTGTATACCTCGAGCCGGGTGAGGCGGTAACCGGTGAGGGCATCGGAGCCGACCTCGAGGGTGGAGAATAATGCGTCAGTCATCGGCGTGCTCCTGGGCGCGGGCGTAGGTGTCGAGGCGAGAGGCGAAGTCGGACATGGTTTCGGCGTCGACGTACGCCTTGATGATCCGGCGCACCTCCCAGGCTCCGGGGTGGCCGTTGCTGCCCGGGAGTTGGGTGAGGAAACCGAAATTTCTGGCTTGGGTGATGGTGCGGTCGACCTGGTCGATGACGCGGGCGTCGTTCGTCGTCGCGGGCAGGAAGACGCGGAGCATCTCCACGATGTGTTCGCGTTCGAGGACGAGTTTGCCTTCTCCTCCCCCCGCTTCGAATTCCGCGAGTCGTTTCCGCAGCAACAGCAACAACAACGAAAGGTTGTAGGTGAGTGCGCGTCGCTGCACGAGGCGAGGAAGGGGCTCCTCCCCCTCACCGGGTTCGCGGGTCCGAAGATAGGCGTATCCTTCGGCATCATCGACGATGACGGCGACGCCGATCTTCGCGAAATGGTCATGGACCGGTGCGCCGTGGTGCTCGAGTGTCTGCCACACCTCTTCGTGGGTCTCGCGGTAGACAACGCCGTTCATCAGCCGGATGATGGCGGCTGCGATTGCGTGTTCTTCGGGGGTTCTCATTGGCGTGTCACCGTCGCTTGGGGCATACGAAGCCGTTTGGGGTTGCCGAGGGGGTCGATGTATTCGATTATTGCTTCTTCCTCCCCGGAGAGTTCCACGGATATCTCCGAGTCACTGAGCGTGAGGTATCCGAGCACTTCTGCCGCGCCATCACGCACAGGGTAGAGGGCGAGCACATCGGTGAGGTCGGCGTTCGCTCCTGGGGGAACGATTGTGCGGATGTTGCTCAGTAACCGGGCCGTGTCAACGAAGCGTTGCTCCAGCAGGGCGGAATAGTCCACGGGTTCGGCTTCATCGGGTTCGAGGAGGCTGTTGATCCGTGCTTCCGGCTGCGGATCGTACAGGGGGCGTTCGAAGGGAAGCGCGATGCTGATCCCCGGTTGGTCGATTTCCAACTCCACGTCCGTGGGCGGGGTGTCGCGGACGGAGATCGCTGCTTGTTCGACGCGCCGGACGAGGTCGAGCACCCGCCGATTCTCCACCCACACCTGGTCCTCCAGGAAGCGACGGAGCTGTTCGGTGAGGTGGCGCACCGTGTGCTGGGTCCGCTCCGCGGCCTCGGCCCAGTCGTGGTGAATGAACCGCACCCGACTATCACTTGCAGCCGCCTGCATCTCCTGCACCGAGGACAGTAAGGAACTGAGCTCGGACTGAAGTTCCTCTGAAAGCAGGAAGTCATAGAAGGCCTGGAAACTGCGCCCTTGATCGGAGGCGGTGATGTCTGCTCTGCTCGTAACGAGTTCCGTCAGGAGCGCGCCTTTGGAACCGTCCCACAGCGCGATTTGCTCGCGAGCAGATCGGTCCAGGGCGCGGAAGTTCTCCTCGACCTCACGAAAATCGGAGAGGAGTTCACGAGCCGACGTCGCGAAGAGCTGGTAACGCTCTCTCACGCCGGTCTCATCGAGGAAGGCGAGTTCGTTGTTCTTCACCTGCCGGATTTCCTCATCGATCGCCGCTCGGCGTCGATGGAGCTCTTCAAGACGCGCTTCTGGGTCGGTTTCCGTTCCATGCACGATCTGGCGCAACAATTCCACGAGCGTGTGTAACCGGGATTCTGTTCCAACGAAGGTTCGGCCCCGCAGATCCTGCACCCACCGGTAGGCACGTTCTACCGCGGGCGTGGCGTCGTAGTGCACCTCATCGGAGTCAATCGGGTAGAACCGCCGTAACCATCCGCGTTCGGGTGCGGCCCACTCCTCAAGATATTCAAGCGGCGCGCGTGGATACAGCCCGGGATCGACAGAGTGAATCATGTACAAGTGGTCATCGAGTGCGCCGATGAGGGTGCTCGCTGCAGTGGCCCCGTGGTTCGATTCAATGAAGAACTCGCCGAGGAACGACAACACCAATGGGGCGTTGCTTGCGCGCAGAAGCCGCCATGCCGGATGCTGCTCGCGCAACTGTGCGATGTATTCGACGTCCACACCCCAGAGCCTAGTCGCACTCCCGGTTGTTCTTTTCCCGGCATCGAACTCAGGCCCGCCGGGAAGGGTCTTGCGCTGACGAAATCGGGGAAAGAGCAGCATAGGACCCTTCGCGGCGT
>CAMXUZ010000326.1 GCA_947251855.1 uncultured Ruaniaceae bacterium | reverse complement strand
CGAGTTCCCGCAGGGGCGCCGCGACCTCCGCGCGCATTCGCAGCGCGGAACTATGGTAGCCCACGAGTCGTACCCGCCCGGCCAAGGCATCACGGCTCGCGCTCAGGTCCGCCTCCGCCTGTTCCAGCGCGGCGAGGATGTCCTCGGTTTGGGCAACGAGCTGCCACGCCGCATCGGTGAGGATGACACCCCGGCCGACGGTCTCGAGCAGACGCACGCCGGTCTCCTGCTCCAACCGGCTCAGCCGCTGGGAAATATTGGACGTACTCATCTGCAGCGAACGCGCCGCAGCGGTCACGCTTCCGTGAAGCGCGACTTCCCGCAGAAGAGCGAGCTTATGAACATCGAGCATCCGCACCCCCATCGTTAACTCAGAATGAACTGTATCAGTCGCATGTTTTCCCTTCAATAAAGAGTCAGGTGGGTCTAGGCTGAAGGTCCTAAGCGTTTGACGCTGTGGTGTAATCCGCGTTCGAAGGAGATCTTATGCGTGGAGAATTCGTCACCATCGCGGAGCTCGATGCCCGGCTAGAGGGTGTTCGAGCGCGCATGCGGGCACGCGAGCTTGGTGGGCTCATTGTTGCTGACCCCGCAAACATCTATTACCTCAGCGGTTACGACGCCTGGTCGTTCTACACTCCGCAGATCCTGTTCGTTCCTCTAGACGGGGAACCGATCCTGGCGATGCGGGAAATGGACGCCCTCGGTGCGCATCGGACCGCCCTGAAATACGCCGAAAATGTGCTCGGCTACCCCGAACCCCTCGTCCATCACCCCGATGTGCACCCGATGGAGTGGGTCGCGAGGAAGCTCCGGGATGCCGGTTATGCCCGCCCGATGACCGTGGGTTTCGAAGGAGACGCCCACTTCTTCGCGGTGCGCTCCTACCTCTCCTTCCTCCACGAGATCCCCGAATGGGAACTCGTGGAGAGCAAGGAACTCGTCAACTGGGTGCGGCTGGTGAAATCGGACGCCGAGATCACGCTGATGAGGTGCGCCGGAGCGATCGCCTCCGAGGCGATGCGCAGCGCCGTCGCCGCGATCGAGGAGGGCGTCACGCTCAACGTCGTCGCCGCCCAGGTGCTCGAGGCTCAGGCGCGAGGGGTCGGGCCGATCGACGGCGATTATCCGGCGATCGTGCCGATGTTCCCGCAAGGGGAGAGCGCGAACACCCCGCACCTCACGTGGAGCTCGACACCGGTGGCCACGGGAGAGATCGTCTCGGTGGAACTTGCCGGGGTCTACCAGCGCTACCACAGCCCGCTCGCCCGCAGCGTCATCCTCGGCACTCCCTCCCGGGAACTTGACCGGGTCGCCGGAGCGACGGTCGAAGGAATCAACGCCGCTTTGGAGGAAATGAAACCCGGCAACACCCCGGAAGACGTGACCGCCGCGTGGAACGCGGTGATGAAGCGCAACGGCTTACGAAAGGACTCCCGGCTCGGCTACTCGATCGGAATCGGCTATCCCCCGGATTGGGGGGAGCGGACCGTGAGCATCCGCGAGGGCGATGAAACCGTGTTCACCGAAAACATGACGTTCCACATGATTGCGGGAATGTGGCTCGCCCACGACAGTTTCGAAGTTTCAGAATCCGTACGGATCGGCCCCCGGGGCGCGGAGGTGCTGACCAATTGCCCTCGCGCCCTCATAGTGAAGGAGGACTATGAACGCCCAGATCACTATTCCCTTCGCGCTTAGGGCCGATCAACTCATCGGCTCGGTCATCGACTCCTCGACGGCCCTCCTCGCGAGCCAGCAGCACGACATCGTCCGCTTCGCCATGGGCGCCCCGGGCGAGGATCTCATCCCCCTCGCCGAACTCGACGCGGCGTACGGCACGGCGACGGCGGGGCGATACGACTACGGCGAAAGCGAAGGCGAACCTCGGCTTCGGGAACAGATCCTCAAGCTCAGCGCAGAATCCGGCCAGGCGACGGCGGACGAGCGCATCCTCGTCACCAGCGGCGGGATGCAGGGGTTGGACATCGCGTTCAAACTCTTCGTCGACCCCGGCGACGTCGTCGTCATCGAAGCCCCGACCTACACCAACGGCTACGCCACCGCCCTGAGCTACGGCGCGGACGTCCTGCCCGTGCCGGTGGATGAGGAGGGAATGATCGTAGAGCAGCTTCCGGACCTCGTCGCTGCCAAGGGTCGGGCACCGAAAGCGATCTACACCGTCCCGAACTTCCAGAACCCCTCCGGGGTGACGATGAGCCGCGCTCGGCGAGAGGAACTGCTGCGCCTGGCAGAAGCGTGGGGCGCAGTGATCATCGACGACGACCCCTACGGGACGCTTCGATTCTCCGGCGCGCATGAGCCCGGCTTCCTCGAACTCGCCCCGCAACACCCCCTCGTGTTCGGTGTCCGCACGTTTTCTAAGATCATCGCCCCGGGCCTGCGCACGGGGTGGATCGATGTCGACCCGAATATCCGCGACCTCGCGATCGCTGCGAAGCAGGCGATGGATACGTGCACGCAGGTCCCCGCGCAACACACCGTCGCCCAGTTCCTGGAAGAGGGGCACCTGGGCACCCACATCGCCCGGCTGCTGCCGATGTATGCCGAACGGAAGGACGCGATGCGCCGAGAGCTGCACGCGCACTTCGGCGGATCGATGCGGGCGACGGACCCGGACGGCGGCTTCTTCCTCTGGGTGACGTTCGAGGGCGAACTCGCAGGCATCGACACCGAGGAGCTGTTCCCCCGGGCGCTCGCGAACGGCGTCGCCTACATCCCGGGGCCGGCGTTCACCACCGACGGTTCGATGCGGTCGAGCCTTCGGCTGTGCTTCGCCACCTCGACTCCCGAGCGGATCGAAGAAGGTGTTCAGCGCCTCGCGCAAACGGTGAGGGGCTGACATGAGTGAATACACCGACCTCGAGGCCACGGCCCTCGGTTACGTCAGCCGCACCCAGATCGTCGTCGACACCTGCCAGCTCATCATCGCCCGGGGTGAGAACCCGGGCGAGACCGAAGCGCAGACCGTTCGCTGGCTGCGCGAGATGTGCCGGCGGATCGGGGCAGAGGTGACGACGTGGGAGTTCGAGCCCGGGCGGGAGAACCTCCACGCCTGGCTCGGACCGGAGGAGGGCCCGGCGATCCTCTTCCTCGGCCACTCCGATGTCGTCCCCGCCGGCGAGGGCTGGGATGGCGACCCGTTCCGGCCCCGCTTCGGGCACGACGCGATCATCGGCCGCGGCGCCGCCGATATGAAAGGGGGTCTCGCCGCGGTCGTCGCGGCGATGGACGCGATCCACCGGATCAACCCGGACATCCGACTCGAACTGCTGTGCACGGGGGATGAAGAGGACCGGTCGCTGGGGATCCGCGCCGCCCTCGAGCGCTTCGCGGGCAAGGAGTACCTCGCGTGTATCGTCGCGGAGCCGACCAACCTCGACGTCGTCGTCGGTTGCCGCGGCGCGAGTAACTTCTGGGTGCAGGTCACCGGCTCCTCCGCCCACGCGGGCAGGCCCGAAGACGGCGCCAACTCGATCGAAGCGGCGAGCCTCCTCATCGACCTCGTGCGCGCCCACCACCGGCAAGCGAGCGATTACGAGGCGGATCCGCTGCTGGGAGCGGTGACGTGGAACGTCGGCACGATCAGCGGTGGCACCGGCACATCGATGGTCCCCAGGGAAACCCTCGTGACGATCGACCGGCGCACCATGCCCGGGGAGGACCCGGAGGAGATCCTCGAATGCCTCCTGACCCAACTGCGGCTCGACATCGGGGAGCTCAGCAACGCAGACTGGTTCGAAGTCAACGGAGGTGTGGACATGGAAATGCCGGGGTTTCGCTCATCCCCCGATTCCAGTCTCGTGCGCACCGCCCGTGAAGCACTCCTCGCCTTGGGCCAGCCCGCGCTCGTGACCGGGTGGACGGCGGCCTGCGAAGGCGGGTTCTTCGCACGCATGGGGGTGCCCACGATCGTGCTCGGCCCGGGGGACGTCAACGCCCAGGCCCACCAGCCGAACGAAGAAGTATCAATCAGCGACCTCGTCCATGCCGCCCACGCATATGTGCTCATGGGGCTCCGGCTCGCCGGGCCGGGGGAACGGGCAGACTGGGGTGAGAGTGAACTCGAAGACGACAGTGACAAGGAGAGGATGGCTCTGTGACACGAGTGGCGTTGGTGACGGGGGCGACGTCGGGCATCGGCGTCGTCGTAGCGCAAAAACTCATCGACGACGGCTTCCAGGTGGCCGTCAGCGGCCGCTCCCGAGAACGTGGGGAGCGGGTCGCGGCGGAACTTGGTGAGCAGGCGGAGTTCTTCCCCGCCGACCTCACCGGCGAGGGGAGCGCCCGCGCCCTCGCCGACGAGGTGGCCCGGGCCTACGG
>CAMXUZ010000325.1 GCA_947251855.1 uncultured Ruaniaceae bacterium | reverse complement strand
CCGATGGCCCCTCCCCGCACCCGCACGCCCGCGCGGGCGCGGTAGTGCTCCGCGACCCGGGAGTCGATGCCTTCGTAACGCCCGCAGGCGAGGACGAGCCCCTCTCCGCGGGCGAGGCCGGCAGCGAACTCCTCGGCGGTGCGCTGCGTGAACAGCTCCCCGCCCGGGGTCGGGATGATGAGGGTCGCGGGGCCTTGGGACCCGCCGCGGGCGAGCACGTCGTCGAGGGCCTTGCCCCAGACGTCCGCGCGCATCACCATGCCCGCGCCGCCACCGGCGGGGGTGTCGTCAACGCTGCGGTGCCGGTCCGTCGTCCATTCCCGCAGGTCATGCACGTTGACATCCAGGCTCCCCGTTGCCCGCGCTCTACCGATGAGCGAGATCTCCAAGGAGGAGAAGAACTCCGGAAATATCGTGACGACGTCGATCCTGCCGGTGCTCACTCGGGCTCCCCGTCCGCGGCGAGCAGCCCGGGTGGCGCGTCAATGACGACCCGGCCCGCTTCGACGTCGACGATCGGCACGATCGCCTTCACCAGCGGAACGAGCGTCCGCGGTCCAGCGGTTTCTTTGATGACGAGCACGTCGTGGGCCGGGTAGTGTTCCAGCCCGGTGACGACGCCGATCGCCTCCCCGCTGGGCCGTTCGGCGCGCAGCCCCGTGAGCTCCGCGGGATACCATGCGTCGGGTTCTTCGCTGCCTTCGGCGAGGAGCACGGTGCCCACGAGCGGTTCGACCGCGGTGCGATCGGGGTGCCCCTCGAACCTCGCGAACCACTTCTCCTCCCGGCAGGTGAGCGCCGCGATCCGCAGCATGCCGATGTCCGGGTCGGTGGCGACCTCGGTCCCGCCGGCGAGGCGGCCGTCGGGGTTGTCGGTGTGCAGGTTCAGCCGCACTTCTCCGCGCAGGCCGCGGGGGGCGCCGATGGTGGCCAGCCGGTACAACTCGCCTTCGCGTGCCATGAATCTCCTCGGGGTGGGTATGACAAAGCCCGCACTCCTTGGTGCGGGCTCGGCCATGCTGGTGCGTTACCGGTCGGTGTCGACGACGTCCACGCGGACGGGTGCGTCGGGGCTCAGCGCGTTGATGACGGTGCGAAGCGCGTTAGCGGTTCGTCCGGATCGGCCGATCACCCGCCCCAGGTCGTCGGGGTGGACCCTAACCTGGAGCATGTCACCGCGGCGCAACGAGCGCAGCCTCACCTCGACGTCGTCGGGGTGGTTGACGATCCCCCGCACGAGGTGATCCAACGCATCGACCAGCATCATTCGTTGCTTTCGGCAGCGTCTTCAGCAGGTGCGTCTTCAGCCGGGGCCTCCTCGGCGGGCTCCTCCGTCGCGGTCTCCTCTTCGGTGGCCTTGGCTTCGGCAGCCTTGGCTTTGATGAGTTCCGCGTCGTCGGCGGCCGCCTTGATGAGGTCCTCGCTGGAGTCCTTGGCTTCCTTGGTCTTCAAGGTGCCTTCTGCGCCGTCGATACCTTTGAACTGCTGCCAGTCCCCCGTCACCTTGAGCAGCGCGAGGACCGGTTCGGAGGGCTGGGCGCCCACGCCGAGCCAATACTTTGCCCGCTCACCGTCGATGTCGATGAGGGACGGCTCTTCGGTCGGGTGGTACTTCCCGATCTCCTCGATGACCCGGCCGTCCCGCTTCTTGCGGGAGTCGACGACAACGACACGGTAGAAGGGCGCGCGGATTTTCCCAAAGCGCTTCAAACGAATTCTTACAGCCACGTGTTTGGCTACTCCTTGTTCATGGTGGTGAACCTCAAACCGGTGCTGGTGGGGAGCCAGTCGGTCAGCGTTCGTGGACGCGGCTCCGTACGGGTGAGAGGGCCCGCAGAAGTCGAGTACAGCCTTAAATTATGCCCGATCCGGGGCCTCGTCTGCCACTCCGATCGCCGTGGGGAAGTGTGGTTCGGCGCACACCGGCTCACGTCAGCCGGTTCCCCGCCCGGAAGATTGCGCTCGGGTGGCGGAGCACTTCGGCGTCTTCCCGCGGGTCGGCGGGATAGACGACGACGTCAGCTGGGGCACCTTCGGTGATTCCCGGCACTCCGAGGTAGGTGCGGGCATGGTAGGTCGCCGCCCCGACGATCACGGGCGCGGGAATACCTGCGTGGGCGAGCAGGCGGATCTCCTCGTGATAGGAACCGTGCGGGATCCCGCCGCCGGCGTCCGAGCCGACCAGGAGCTGCACGCCCGCCTCGTACATGTCGCGAACCCGCCGGAACCGCTCCTGGTGTAGCCGACGCATGTGGGCGGCGTAACGGGGGTACTTGCCGTCGGCTTGGTCCGCGATGGCCGGGAAGTTCTCCACTTGCACGAGGGTCGGGGTGACGGGGATCCCCGCCGCGGCGGCCTGCTCCATGTGTTCGTGGGTCATTCCCGTTCCGTGCTCGATGCAGTCCACACCGGCGGTGAGCAGCGGATCGATCGTCTCCTTGGCGAAGGTGTGCACCATCACCCGCGCCCCGTTCGCGTGGGCGGCGGCGAAGGCCGCCGTCAGTTGTCCGGGGGTCCACAGCGGGGCGAGGTCGGCGCCCTCGCCGCCGG
>CAMXUZ010000324.1 GCA_947251855.1 uncultured Ruaniaceae bacterium | reverse complement strand
CGGGGTCCGCCGCCAGGGCGAGCGGGTCACCCGGGGTGATGACGATACTGACAAGTTCCGGCTCTGCACCCAGGCGCTCCACCCGGGCGCGGATCGATCCCTCAAGCAGCGGCGTGGTAGTGGCGATCGAGAAGGGACCGGATCGCGCGGCCTGCCGAATGGCGCTCTCACCGATGCCGACAACCGGAACGGCCGACCGTGACCGCAGTTCGTCCACGCCGGGATCACCGAACGCGGCCACGATCACCCCGTCAATACCCGGATCGCTTGCGAGCCGCCGTACCACCGCGCTGACCGTTTCATCCGCTGCACGCAGCAGCGAGTGCTCGTCAACGAGCATCGTCGGACCCTTCGCCACTGTCAGTGCGTGGAGATCTATCGCGCTTTCGCCCACGACAGGGAACTCCGCCCGCGCCGTCGCCGCCATCGCACGCGTAGTGCCCTCCGAAGTGTTCGGGTTGACGAGCAGTACTTTAAGGCTCACTCCTCCTCCATCGGACGATTCAAGGTTTCAGGGCAGAACTGGACGGCGACGGCGAAGATGACGTACAGGCTCGCCATCAGCGTGAACATCCCGGCGATCCCGGTGACGTCAAAGACCCTCCCTGCGACTAATGGCATCAAGCCACCCGCAAGCGACCCGAGCGCAAGAATCACGGATGTGCCGAACCCGCGAAGGCGGGTCGGATAGAGCTCAGGAGCGTAGATCCAGATAGAGGTGTTGAGGAGCACGACGCAGAAGTTGAAGAGTGCCCCGAAAATCAGGACAAGAGAGACATGGAAGGTGAGGAAGCCGAAACAAAGGCCGAACACGACTCCGAGGATGGATCCCGCAGTAAGCACCAGTTTCCTTGGAAGCTTGCGAGCGCCGAGTGATGCCACAACGGCCCCGATGAGCGATCCTGATTGCATCACCAATGTGAAGAGGAGTGAGGTGTTGATCGTGTAACCCTGCTCCGTGAGGATCGTCGGGATCAAGGTGAGCATTGTTATCTGCGCGCCATACGTCATGCACACCGCAACACCTAGGGAAAGCGTCCGACGCCTCAATTTTCCCGCGACGATTTCGCGCAACCTCGGGCGCCTGTCTGCGATGAGGGTGTCACCCTCGACCGCATTCAGCCATGGACCGGAGGCCGGTGGCGTGCCAGTGATCTTTCCGTAGTGGAGTCGATCGAGCACCGCCTCCGCTTGTGCCACCTTTCCTTGAGACAGGAGGAAACGAGGGGACTCCGGCGTGAAGAATCGGTAGAAGATCACGAGCAACGCAGGTGCGACCAGCAATCCGAACACCCAACGCCACTGTTCCGGGCCAGGGAACATCGCGAAGACCGCGATACCGAAGGCCGGCGCGAGCATGTTCCCTAAACCTCCGCCAAGGACGTTGATGAGGCCGACTGCCGTTCCGCGGTCCTTCGCAGCGAAGAACTCCGAGACCATGACAACAGCGACCGCGATTTCACCTCCCAGTCCAAATCCGACTACCCCTCGACCTATACTCAACACCCCGTACGACGGCGCCAACGCACAGATGAGTGCGCCCAGCGTGAAGATGAGCAGGTTGATCGAGAGCAGCGTCCGACGCCCGAACCGGTCGGAAAGGATTCCAGTGACCACGCGACCGACCGCTGTTGCAGTGAACGTTATCGTGTTCAGGAAACCAATCTCTCCTGCTCCCAAACCCCAGTATTCGCGAAGAATGGGGCCGGTGATGCCGATCGCATTCTGCTCCAGGACGTCGAAGAAGACACCAAGTAGAACCATGGCGACCACTTGCCGGTGTACGCCGCGGACTCCGATCTTCTCGTAAGCAGACTCTAGCTGGGTGGCTAGATCGGCACCCTTAAGATCCGCAGCTGGAGCGGGTGAAGATTGCGCCATTGCTACTCCTCAGTCTCGAAACAAGCTTCCCTGCTTGACAATCAACGAAGCGGAAGGTGGCTTCGTTCCCGCCAATATAGACTTGGGATCCCAAAGCGACAATATGGGATCCCATATTGACCGAGGTGGCGGCCTGGACGGAGTCGCTTACTCGCGCAGGAACGCGAGGGTGCGCGCCCTAGAGGCCCGGACGTGCGCGCGGGCCTCTTCTTCGGCTCGTTCCGGCTTTCCTGCAAGGATCGCATCCGCAAGCGCTTGGTGTTCGCGATGAATGAGATCGAAATCTTCGACCTTCCGTCGGAGCCACGAGAGTCTGCCCACGAGCGGATCCAAGGTCTGCGCGAGCAGATTGTTACCGGAGAGTTGGATAATCTCATCGTGGAACCTGGAGTTCGCGGTATGCGCGGCCTCTTTGTCGCCACGTTCAACCGCATCATTCACCTCCGCCATGGTGACGTCCAATAACGGAGTGGCACCAAGGGAAACCCTATGCGCCGCCTGTCGAGCAGCGAGGGACTCCAGTGCTTCACGAACGTCGAAGAGTTCGGACACGAGACGGAGACTCAGCTCACAGACGATCATGCCTCGGGTGGGAAGGCTTTCAACGAGACCCTCGTTCTGGAGAATCCTCAACGCCTCACGTACGGGCAGGCGTGAGACGTCGAACTCTTCGGCTATCTCGCGTTCGACGAGCCTCGTGCCGGGCTCGAGCGTGCCATCATAAATACGAGTTCGAATTCCTTCGACGACGATATCTCGCAACGGCCTTTGCTTGCGATAGATTCCTGAGGATACCGACATCTTGCCGCGCCCCGGGCTCTAGACCTGCTCCACCTTCGCGCCGAGCGCGTTGAGTTTCTCCATGAAGTGCTCGTAGCCGCGGTAGATGAGTCCGATGCCACTGACGTTGGAGGTACCGTCGGCGGCGAGGGCAGCGATGAGGTGGGAGAAACCGCCACGAAGGTCGGGCACCTCAATATCCGCCGCCCGCAGCGGGGTGGGCCCGGAGATCACCGCCGAGTGGAAGTAGTTGCGCTGCCCGAACCGGCAGTCCTTGCCGCCGAGGCACTCGCGGTACACCTGGATCGTGGCGCCCATGCGCTTGAGCGCCTCGGTGAACCCGAACCGGTTCTCGTAGACCGTCTCGTGAACGATCGACAGCCCGTTCGCCTGGGTGAGGGCAACGACGAGCGGTTGCTGCCAGTCCGTCATGAAGCCGGGGTGTACGTCGGTCTCCAACACGGCGGGTTGCAACTGGCCGCCGGGGTGGCGGAACCGGATGCCTTCGTCGTCGACGTCGAACTCTCCCCCCACCTTGCGGAAGTTGTTGAGGAACGTGCCCATCGCCGCTTGTTCCGCGCCGCGCACGTAGATGTCACCTCGGGTGGCGAGCGCCGCGGACGCCCAGGAGGCCGCTTCGATGCGGTCGGGCAACGCCGTGTAGTTGCAGCCGTAGAGCTTATCCACACCCTCGACCCGGATCACCCGGTCGGTATCGACGTGGATGATCGCCCCCATGCGCTGCAGCACATCAATGAGCGACATGATCTCCGGCTCGATCGCCGCCCCGGTGAGTTCGGTCAGGCCTTGAGCGCGCACGGCGGTGAGGAGCAGCTGCTCGGTGGCGCCCACGCTCGGGTACGGCAAGTCGATCTTCGAGCCGCGCAGGCCGCGGGCGGGAGCTTTGATCCACACCCCGGACTCCAGTTTGTCGACCACCGCCCCGAATTCCCGCAGGATGCTCAGGTGGAAGTCGATCGGCCGATCGCCGATGTGGCAGCCCCCGAGATCGGGGATGAATGCCTCGCCGAGCCGGTGCAGGAGCGGCCCGCACATGAGGATCGGGATGCGGGAGGAGCCGGCGTGGGCGTCGATGTCGATCCGGTTCGCAATCTCGACGTTGGAAGGGTCAATGTCGACCGTTCCGGCATCCTTGTCCCACTTGGTGTGGGCGCCGTGGAGGTTGAGGAGGTCGGAGACGACCTGTACGTCCTTGATGGCGGGAACGTTCTTCAGCTGCGAGGGGGTCTCCCCCAGCATTGCCGCAACCATCGCTTTGGAGACGAAGTTCTTCGCCCCACGCACGGTAATCTCACCATTCAGTGGCACACCGCCATGTACACGCAGAATACTCATTCACGATCCCTTCCGGGTTCAAGGATATGCCGCATCTTCGTGAAAGTGGCAAAATGCCGCGGGTGGTTGTGCCCACACCATGACGACGCCCACGCGCTCGTCCTACGAAAGTGGCACGTCTCCGTGGGTCGGCACCCCGCTGGGGCGCGCGGAGGCGATCGCTACCGGCGGAAGCGTCTTCGCGGGCAAGGTGGTCGGGCGCCAGGAGGAGCGGGTCTTCTCATACTCCGTGATGTCGCCCTCGTGCTGAAGGGTGAGCCCGATGTCATCGAGCCCCTCCATGAGCCGCCAGCGGGTGTAGTCATCGATCTGGAACGTGGCGATGATGTCCCCGCAGATGACCTGGCGGTTCTCCAGGTCGACGGTGATCTCCTGTCCCGGGTTGGCCTCGAGCGCCTTCCAGATGAGCTCGATGTCCTCCTGGGCGAGCACCCCGGCAACGAGGCCCTGCTTCCCGGAGTTGCCGCGGAAGATGTCCGCGAACTTCGAGGCGAGCACGACCCGGAACCCGTAGTCCTTCAGCGCCCACACGGCGTGTTCGCGGGAGGAGCCGGTGCCGAAGTCGGGACCGGCCACGAGCACGGAACCGGACTTGTAGGCCTCCTGGTTGAGGATGAAGTTCGGGTCCCGGCGCCACGCGGCGAACAGCGCGTCGTCGAACCCCGTGCGGGAGACCCGCTTGAGGTAGACGGCCGGGATGATCTGGTCGGTGTCGACATTGCTGCGGCGCAGGGGAACGCCGATCCCGGTGTGAGTGGTGATCTTCTCCATTGCTCTCTCCTTAGGCGCTCAGCTGCGCAGCGGTGTCTACGAGGTCCGACGGCGAGGACAGGGTGCCCCGGATCGCCGTCGCAGCCGCGACGAGCGGCGATACCAGGTGGGTGCGCCCGCCCGCACCCTGGCGGCCTTCAAAGTTTCGGTTCGACGTCGATGCGCACCTCTCCCCGGGAACAAGCTGGTCGGGGTTCATCCCCAGGCACATCGAGCAGCCCGCGTTGCGCCATTCCGCGCCGAAGGCGAGGAACACCTGGTCGAGCCCTTCGGCTTCGGCCTGAAGGCGCACCCGGGCGGAACCGGGCACGACGAGCACTTTGACGTCGTCGGCCTTCTTCTGACCCGCGAGGACGTCGGCGACGGCCCGGAGGTCTTCGATCCGCCCGTTCGTGCACGAGCCGATGAAGACGGTGTCGACGGCGATCTCCCGCAGCGCGGTTCCCGCCTCGAGTCCCATATACTCCAGCGCGCGTTCGGCGGCGACGCGTTCGTTCTCGTCGTTGATCTCCTCGGGGTTGGGAACGTTCGCGGACAGCGGCAGTCCCTGGCCGGGATTCGTGCCCCAGGTGACGAACGGTTCGAGTTCGCTCGCATCGAGGGTGACTTCGGCGTCGAATTCGGCGTCGTCATCGGTGCGCAGTGAGCGCCAGTACTCGACCGCCTTGTCCCACTCCTCCCCTTCCGGGGCGTGCGGGCGGCCCTTGATGTACTCGAAGGTCGTCTCATCGGGGGCGACCATCCCCGCGCGGGCGCCGGCCTCGATCGACATGTTGCAGATCGTCATGCGCCCTTCCATCGAGAGCGATTCGATCGCCTCGCCGCGGTATTCCAGCACGTAGCCCTGGCCCCCGCCGGTACCGATCTTGGCGATGACGGCGAGGATGATGTCTTTCGCGGTCGTGCCTTCGCGCAGTTGGCCGTTGACGGTGATCGCCATCGTCTTGAACGGGGTGAGCGGCAGGGTCTGGGTGGCGAGCACGTGCTCGACCTCAGAGGTGCCGATCCCGAACGCGAGCGCACCGAAGGCCCCGTGGGTGGAAGTGTGGGAGTCTCCGCACACCACCGTCATGCCGGGCTGGGTGAGCCCGAGCTGCGGGCCGACGACGTGCACGATGCCCTGATCGGCGTCGCCGAGGGAATGGATGCGAACACCGAATTCCTCGACGTTCTCCCGCAGGGTGTCGATCTGGATGCGCGAGGTCTTATCCGCGATCGGCAGGTCGATGTCGAGGGTCGGGGTGTTGTGGTCCTCCGTCGCGATCGTGAGGTCCGGGCGGCGAACCTTGCGTCCGGCAAGGCGCAGACCTTCGAACGCTTGCGGACTCGTCACCTCGTGCACGAGGTGAAGGTCGATGTAGAGAAGGTCGGGCGCGCCGTCGTCACCCTTTCGGACGACGTGATCTTCCCACACCTTCTCGGCTAAGGTCTTGCCCATCCCCTTGCCAGCCTTTCTCCTACTAACTCACTCCAATTTGCGTCTCATGAACTGAGACGGCAATATTGCCTTATGGACAACTCTAGCGGAGTCGGCGTACTTGACAAAGCCTCGCTCGTTCTCGGCGCTCTCGAGGCGGGACCCATGACCCTCGCGCAACTCGTCGCGAGCACTCATCTCGCCCGCCCGACGGCGCATCGCCTCGCCGTGGCGCTCGAGCACCATCGGTTCGTCTCTCGGGACATGCAGGGCCGGTTCATCCTCGGCCCTCGGCTGGCGGAGCTTGCCTCGGCCGCGGGTGAAGACCGATTGCTCGCAGCGGCAGCAACCGTCCTCGTGGCGCTGCGCGATCACACCGGCGAGAGCGCCCAGCTCTACCGGCGCCAGGGGGAGCAACGCATCTGCGTCGCCGCTGCGGAGAAGCAGATGGGGCTGCGCGATTCCATCCCCGTGGGCGCCACCCTCACGATGCTCGCCGGTTCTGCCGCGCAGATCCTGCTCGCGTGGGAGGAGCCCGATCGGCTACACCGGGGGCTGCACGGCGCGAAGTTCACCGCGACGATCCTGTCCGGTGTGCGCCGCCGCGGGTGGGCACAATCCGTTTCCGAGCGGGAGGTCGGTGTCGCTTCCGTCTCCGCGCCGGTGCGCGGGCCCTCCGGGCGTGTGATCGCCGCGGTCTCGATCTCCGGGCCGGTCGAGCGGA
>CAMXUZ010000323.1 GCA_947251855.1 uncultured Ruaniaceae bacterium | reverse complement strand
CCCCGCCTGCAGGCCCTCATCTCCACCGCGGCGCTCACCGGGGTGTTCGCGGCGTCGGTCGCGCTCATGGTCATCGCCGACACCTCCGGCCCGCAGGTGGTCAACGTCGGCTCGTGGGGCGCGCCCGTGGGGATCGCCCTCGTCGTCGACCGGCTCTCGGCGCTCATGCTCGCCGTCTCCGCGCTCGTGATCCTTGGGGTGTTGCTGTACTCCCTCGCCCAAGGTATCGCCGACGGCCCCGAAGGCGCGCCGCTGACGATCTTCCACCCCACCTATCTCGTGCTCGCCGCGGGGGTCGCGAATGCCTTCATCTCCGGGGATCTGTTCAATATCTACGTCGGATTCGAGATCCTGCTCGCGGCGAGCTTCGTGCTCCTCACCCTCGGCGGCACGGGTGAGCGGATCCGCGCGGGGTCGATCTACGTCGTCGTCTCGCTGCTGAGTTCGGTGCTGTTCCTCCTCGCGATCGCGATGATCTACGCCGCCACCGGGACCGTCAACCTCGCGCACCTGTCCGAGCGGCTCGGCGACCTGCCCGCCGATTTCCAATTCGTGCTCCAGGCGCTCCTGCTCATCGCCTTCCTCGTCAAGGCGGCGGTGTTCCCGATGTCGGCGTGGCTGCCGGACTCCTATCCCACCGCGCCCGCCCCCGTCACCGCGGTGTTCGCCGGGCTGCTCACCAAGGTCGGGGTATACGCGATCATCCGCACCCAGACCCTGCTGTTCTCCGACGCCCGGATGGATACGATCCTGCTCGCCGCCGCGATCGTGACGATGCTCGTGGGCATCATCGGCGCCGTCGCCCAGGACGACCTCAAGCGGCTCCTGTCCTTCACCCTCGTCTCCCACATCGGTTACATGGTGTTCGGGGTCGCGCTGGCGACCCACATGGGGTTGTCTGCGGCGATCTTCTACGTCGCCCACCACATCACCGTGCAGACGGCGCTGTTCCTCGTCGCCGGGCTCGTCGAACGCCGCAGCGGCACCACCTCCCTCGAGCACCTCGGCGGACTCGCGAAACTCGCCCCCGCCCTGGGAATCCTCTTCTTCGTGCCCGCGATGAACCTCGCGGGAATCCCGCCGATGAGCGGCTTCCTGGGCAAACTCGGGCTCCTCCAGGCCGGGGTCGACGCCGGCACGCCCCTTGCGTACGCCGCCGTCGTCGCCTCGCTGCTCACCTCGCTCCTCACCCTGTACGCGATCGCGAAAGCGTGGAACAAAGCGTTCTGGCAGCCGGCGACCGAGAAACTCCCGAACGTGCGCACACCCAAATCGATGTTCGGCCCGACTGCCGTGCTCGCCGCCTTCGGGGTGCTGCTCGCCGTCGTCGCCGGGCCGCTGTACTCGTACACCGACAGCGCAGCGGCTGACCTTTCTGCCCGCACCCCCTACGTCTCCTCCGTTCTGGTCGACGGCGATCGCGGTGAAGGGGAGTCCCAGGAAGCCTCGGGAGGTGAGGGATGAACCCCTATGGTGCAACGGTTGCGCGCCCGCGCCGCCGCCGACGGGCGTGGTGGACGCGGTGGCCGATCGCGATCTGGCTCGCGGTGATGTGGGCCCTCCTGTGGGGTGAGCCCACGCTCGCCAACCTCCTCGCCGGGTTCGCCCTCGCGTTCCTCGTGCTGTGGCTCCTGCCGATGCCCCGGGTCGGCTTCGAGGGGCGCGTGTGGATCCCGGGGATGGTCACGCTTCTCGCGGCGTTCGTGCGGGACGTGCTCGTTGCTGCCGCGCATCTCGCCTGGTACGCGATCAGTCCGAAACGCACCCCGCACGGTGCGATCATCCGGGTGCAGCTGCGCAGCCACTCCGATGTGCTGCTGACGATCACCGCCCAATTCACATCGCTAGTGCCCGGGTCGGTCGTCGTCGAGGCGCACCGGCTCACCGGTCTGGTGTATGTGCACGTGTTCGACGCGGAGATCTCCGGGGGGATCGAGGAGGCGAGGGCGACCGTGTTGGAGCAGGAGCGGCGAATCATGTACGCGCTCGCCTCGGACGCGGAGCTCGCTGCGGCCGGGTATCCCCCGCGGGGGCTGCTGCGGATCCGCAAGGAGCTCGGCCCCCAGCACGTCACGGAAGAGGAACGCGCGGTGTTGGAAGAGATGCGGGAAGGGGAGGAACCGTGAGCCCAATCGTGATGGTGATTTGCGGGGTGCTCCTCACCGCCGCGGCGCTCACCACGCTCGTTCGCGCTGAACGGGGACCATCCACCTTGGACCGGATCGTCTCCATCGACGGGCTCGTCGCCGTCGTCATCGCGATGCTGACGATCTACTCCGCGTGGACGGGCCGGCAAGACCTCGTCGTCATCCTCGTGGTACTCGCCTCGGTCGGGTTCGTCGGGTCGGTCACCCTCGCCCGCTTCGCCGCCGCCGACCCACCGAGCGCGGAGGAGTCTGACGCCGCCCGAGCAGAGCTCGTGCGCGAGCGCCTGGCCCGGGTGCGGGCGCGGATGGAAGCTGAGCAGGAAGCGGCCCACCGGCGAGCAGGACCAGAGGGGACGGCAGAGGAATGATGGACGAACTCATGACCTGGGCGGCCTCGGCCCTGTTCATCGCCGGGAGCCTGCTCACCCTCATCGCCGCGATCGGGCTCGTGCGCTTCCCGGACGTGCTCGCCCGGATGCATGGAGTGACCAAACCCGGAACGCTGGGTATCGCGCTGCTGATGATCGGCCTCGCGCTATCGATGCAGAGCATCCAGGTGGCGTGGAAGGTCGCCCTCGTGGTGCTCTTCCAGCTCATCACCTCGCCCGTCTCCGCGCACATGCTCGGCCGGGCCGCGGTTCGCACGAAAAAGGTCGCCTCCGACCTCCTCGTCGTCGACGAACTCAGCGAGGACCTCGCCCGCAGCGACGTTCCTCACGAGGAAACCTCGCCGCGGAACTAGGGGGCCGGGGAGCCAGTCGGCCGGGGTGTTAGTTCTTCGGGATCCGCGGGGTGGTGATCCGTTTCGCACCCTTCGTCGCGAATGCCTTCACCAGCGCCGCCGCGGCGGAGGAGACAGCCGCGAACAGCACGACCTCAGTGACGGAGATCTGACCGTCATCGTCGATTTCTGTGGGCGGCTCGTGCCCGGTGACGGCCCGCCAGATGACGGACGTGGCTTTCGTCGCGGCAAATCCCGCTCCGAGAACTATTGCGGTACTCACAAGCTTTCGTGCGTTCACGGCTTCCTCCAGTCGACTGCCCTCTAGCCTAATAGGTTCCCCGGCTCGCGCAGTGCAGGTCCTGCGGATTCTTTGCCGCTTACTCGCCTGCACCTGCGGAATGCCCCGCCCCAGCAAGGAATCCCGCTCGACAACGGTGCTATGCCGGTAAAAGCTGCGAACGAGCGGCCTGACACCGTTCTCGGGGCCACAGACGCGCGGAGCGACGTTCGCAGACCCCCTTCTCCGCCCCCTCCACAAACTTTTCTCCACAGATTCCTTCCTTTCCACCGAGCGCCGCCGGGCCGGAGCGCTGCTGCGCAGGCAGTGCTGGTCTGGAGAGATGAAAGCAGCCCGAGTTCCCCGCGCTCTCATCCGGTACGCATCCGTGCAGGGCGGACTCCTCAGCCGTCAACAGCTCGCTATCGGCGAGATCAACCGGCACCGATTGGTGACGCTGGTGAAACATCGCGAGCTCGTGCACGTGACGAGAAACGTATATGACTGGCCGGGTGCGAGGGACGAGAGCACCGCTCTTCAGGCCCGGAGTGAGTATGACTTGCATCGGATCAGGAGTGCATGGATGGGCTTGCTCTCCGCCGAGGGGTCGGTGGCCACGGGCGCGGCGGCGTTAGCCCTTCACGGCGTGTGGGGCCTTCCGACGCGCATCACCCCGGAAATCTCCCTGCGCGGAAGGCGCGGATCAGCGGGCGCCAAGGGCGTGCGGGTGCGGCAATTCGTTCGCCCGTTCCCGGTCTCGGTGATTCACGGTCGATACGTCGCCGCTCCTGAGGCAGCGTTGGTCCAAGCACTCCCGGAACTTGGTTTCAGGCGCGCGATCGCGGTCGTCGATTCCGCATTGAACAGAGGCCTCATCGCCGCGGTGCACATGAGCCAGATCCGCGAGGGGCTTCGCGGCCGCCGCGGGGTGGCCGGGCTGGGGCGGTGGTGGGAGTTTGTAGATGGACGAGCTGAATCACCCGTGGAGACCTGGGCTCGGTTAGATTGCCGGGCGGCGCACCTGCCCCCACCAACGGTGCAGGCCGAGATCCGGGATATTCGCGGCAGGCTCGTTGCCCGTGCCGACCTGGGGTGGGAACGAGAGTGCGGAACCTGGGTGCTGGTAGAAATCGACGGCAGGGAATTTCATGAGACCCCGAAAGCGCTCTTTCGCGACCGAGCTCGTCAGAACCAGATCGTGCTGGAGGGGCGCCACACCGTCCTTCACTTCACCGGCCGCGATGTGCGTGAAGGCAAGGTGGCGCTGGCCGTCGCCCGCGCCCTCCAGAGCTGACCCTGCTGAGTGCGCAGCGCTGAGCGGGGGGCGAGAAGTGCCGCAAGCTGCCGGTAGAGGTGGTTCTAGCAGCATTAGGCACTTCTCGGCGCGCGGTGCGCGGCGCGGCGGCGAGCCGCGGGGGCGTGTGGGAGGAGTCACCCCAGCCCGGGGAGAACCGAGGGTAGACTGGCAGGTAGTACACGACAGGGGAGCGCACCACGTTGCGCTGAGAGTGCGGGCGACCGCAGACCCTCGAACCTGCTTCCGGTTAATACCGGCGAAGGAAGTCGAGCTTTCTCTTCCATGTGTCGGAAGACCCCTTCTCTACCCTGAGGAGGATTCATGCGCCTTCGCGCACGCAAATCGATCTACCTGCCCGCCGCGCTCGCGGGCCTGCTCGCGCTGGGTGCCTGCACTTCCCCGGCCGGGGAGGAACCGGGCGGGGAAGCGGAAACGGCTGCGCCGGAGGGCGAGGAGGCCGGCGGTGAAAACGGAGAGGCCGGCGGAGTCGTGCGCGTCGTCAGCCACGACTCCTTCAACCTCGAGGAGGGACTCTTCGCTCAGTTCACCGAAACCACCGGCTACGAATTGGAGTTCTCCGCGCCCGGAGACGCTGGCGCGCTCGTCAACCAGCTCATCCTCACCAAGGATTCCCCGCTCGGGGACGTCGTGTACGGCATCGACAACTCCTTCGCCGCCCGCGCGATCGACGCCGAGATCCTCGAGGACTACGCACCAGCGGAACTGCCCGGCGAGGCCGCGGACTACCTCATCGACGGCGGCAACGCCCTCACCCCGATCGACCTGGGGGACGTGTGCCTCAACGTCGACCACGAGTGGTTCGATGAGAACGACCTGCCCGAACCGGAGGACTTCGATGATCTGTTGAACGCGGACTACGAGGGGCTGACCGTGCTCACCAACCCCGCCCAATCCTCACCCGGGCTCGCGTTCCTGCTCGCAACGATCTCCAACTTCGACGGCGACTGGGTGAACTACTGGGACGACCTGCTCGCGAACGACGTGAAGATCGTCGACGGCTGGTCGGACGCCTATTACACCGACTTCACCGCCAACGGCGGCTCCCGCCCGATCGCGCTCTCGTACTCCACCTCGCCAGCGTTCACGCTCGATGACGACGGCGATTCCACCACCGGCTCCCTCCTGGACACGTGTTTCCGGCAGGTCGAGTACGCCGGGGTGCTCGCCGGCGCGGAGAACCCCGAAGGGGCCCGCGCGTTCGTCGACTTCCTCCTCTCCGAGGACGTGCAGGGGGAGATCGCCGAGAGCCTGTACATGTACCCCGTCGCGCCGGTGGACCTCCCCGAGGACTGGGTCGCCCACGCCCCGCTCGCGGAGAAACCCCACCAGCTCGACCCCGCCGACATCGAAGCGAACCTGGATGACTGGTTACGCACCTGGCAAGACGACGTCATCGGCTAGCCGCCGGAGCCTCGCCCCCGCGGCATGGACCGCCGCGGGGGCGCTTCCGCTCGCCTTCCTCGCGGTCTTCTTCGCCCTGCCCGTCGCGACCCTCATCGGGCTCGGCTTCATCGGCGAGGATGGCCTCGACCTCGGCGGGTTCACCGATGTATTCACCCGGGAGCGCACCTGGCGGATCATCGGCCTCACCCTCGGCCAAGCAACGGCCGGCACGGCCGCCTCCCTGCTGCTGGGGATCCCCGGGGCGTATGTGCTGTACCGACGGCGCTTCCCCGGCCAGGGGATCGTGCGGGCCCTCGTAACGGTCCCGTTCGTGCTGCCCACCGTCGTCGTCGGGGTCGCGTTCCGCGCGCTCCTCTCCGAATCCGGCCCGCTCGGGTTCCTCGGGCTCGACGGCACGGTCGGCGCCGTCATCCTCGCCCTCGTGTTCTTCAACTACGCCCTCGTCGTGCGCGGCGTGGGCGGGATGTGGGAGCGGCTCGACTCCCGCACCGAGGAGGCCGCCGCCGCGCTCGGGGCGAGGCCGAGCCGGGTGTTCTTCGCTGTCACGCTGCCGGCGCTCATGCCCGCCATCGTCTCCGCGGCGAGCCTCGTGTTCCTCTTCTGCGCGACGGCGTTCGGGGTCGTGCTCGTGCTCGGCGGCCCGCGGGTGGGCACGGTGGAAACCGAGATCTGGACCCTCACCACCCAATTCCTCGACCTCCGCTCCGCCGCGGTGCTCTCGATCGTGCAACTCGTGATCGTCTCGGGCGTGCTCCTCACCGCGAACGCCGCGCGGAACAAACGCGAGGTAGCGCTGCGGCTCACCTCCACCGCCGTCTCCCGCGCGCCCCTGCGCTGGGGAGCGGACTGGCCCGCCATCGCGGTGACGGCCGCGACCGGAGTCTTCCTCCTCGCGCTGCCGATGGTCCACCTCGTCACAGCCTCGCTGCGCACCTCGAGCGGGTGGGGGCTCGGGAACTATCGAGCGCTGGGGACCCTCGGTACCCACAACGCGCTGTCCGTCCCGGTGTGGCACGCGGCGGCGAACTCGGTGAAGATCGCCCTCCTCGCGACGATCATCGCGGTCGGGGTGGGCACGCTCGTCTCCCTCATCGCCTCCCGCCGGCCCCGCACCGCCAGGATCCGGCGGCTGGTCGCGGGCGTCGACGCGGCGTTCATGCTCCCCCTCGGGGTATCTGCCGTGACCGTCGGGTTCGGATTCCTCGTCACGCTCAACCGCCCCCCGCTCGACCTTCGAAACAGCCTCATCCTCATCCCCATCGCGCAGGCCGTCGTCGCGATCCCGCTCGTCGTGC
>CAMXUZ010000322.1 GCA_947251855.1 uncultured Ruaniaceae bacterium | reverse complement strand
CGGCGCTGGCGGTGCAGGAATCGGGCGGCAGCCTCGCCGCCCCCGGATGGGGCGACGTGCTCGACTGGTGGGAGGCCGCGAAAGCCGCTGCCGAGGCGGGAAACCCAGACGCCCGCGAGCTCACCGGGCACTACTCCTTCCTCGGGGAATGCTCCGCCGGCATGCCCACGCGAGCGGTGCGGCGGGCCGAGGCGACGATCGCCCATTACTCCGACGCCGACCTCGGCTGGGAGGAGGGGCCGTAGACGGATTCGAAGTGAACTCTCTGCCCCGGCGCCCAGGCCGCCCTCACGGTCGCGGCGAAACCCGCGTGTCCCTCTGCTGATACCGGGTCCTCCTAGGGCGTCCTGCTCCGGGGGAAGCAATCCATCGTTGGCGCAGCATTTTCCCCGCGGCCCGGCCGGCGCGGTCTGCCGGGAGCGGAGTTTCATGGGAAAATGTTCCCCATCAGCATCCTGAGGAGGATCCATGACTCACCGAGGACCTTGGCCTGTTGCCCTCGCCGCCATCACTGCTCTTGCCCTTGCCGCGTGCGCACCGGGCAGTTCCGGCGATTCGGGCGCGGACGAGGAAACACCGCCCGGCGACGACGGCGCCGCGGGCCCGCGCACCTTGACCGTGTGGGATCAGGAGGTCCGCGGCGGGCAGGACGAACAGATGAGCCGGCTGAACGAGGCGTTCGAAGAAGAACACGGCGTGGAGATCAACCGGAACTCCCAGAGCTTCGATGACCTCGCGACGACCCTGCGCGGCGCGCTCACCGGATCGGAGGCCCCCGACGTCGTCCAGGCGAACAACACCCGCGGGGACATGGGTGCCTTCGTTTCCGCCGGATTGCTCCTCGATCTGTCTGACTACGCCGCCGAATACGGGTGGGCGGACCGGTACGACGATGCCGTGCTCGCGATGAGCTCCTACTCCGAGGACGCCGCCGAGTTCGGCAGCGGCAACCTCTACGGCCTCCCCCAGACCGGAGAAGTGGTGGGCGTATTCTACTCCCGGGACGCGGCCACGGAACACGGCATCGACGTCGATGCGCTCGCGACGTGGGAGGACTTCACCGACTCCCTGGACACGATCGCCGGCGACGGCGGCACCCCGATCATGCTCGGCAACCTCGACGGATGGCCCGCCGCGCACGTGTTCGGCCCCGTCCAGGGCCAGTACGTGGACCCCGAGGAGATCGCCGATCTCGCGATGGGCAACGCCGGCGCCTCCTGGCAGACCGATGAGAACCTCGTCGCCGCCGCCGAACTGCAAGAGTGGGTGACGAGCGGCTACTTCAACGAGGGCCCCAACGGCACTGACTATGATGCCGCGTGGGCGGATTTCGCGGGCGGCGGCGCCGTCTACCTCATCGGCGGTTCCTGGCTCGCCGCGGACCTGGAGGAGGCGATGGGTGAGGACGTCGGTTTCTTCGCCCCACCCCCGCCCGAGGGCCGCGAGCTCGCCACGACGGGCGGCACCGGGTTGCCGTTCGCGATCACGGCAGACTCCCCGAACGCCGACCTCGCAGCGCAGTACCTCGATTTCATCACCAGCGATGAGGCGATGGAGATCCTCGCCGAGACCGGGAACATGCCCGTCAACCGCACCGGCGATCTCGCCCCCGAATCCGGAGTGAACGCCGAGGTGTTCGCCGCGTTCGGGGAAGTGACCACCGAGGGACACCTGCTGCCCTACCTGGACTGGGCGACCCCGACGATGGGCGACACGATCGGCGCGGGCCTGCAGGACCTCATCGGCGAGCAGACGACCCCCGAGGCCTTCCTGGAGACCCTGCAGGCGGACTACGGCGAGTTCACCTCGAACTAGACCCGGGAGCGGGAGAGCCATGCGCAGGCGTTGGTACGTGCCCTATCTGTACATGGGGCCGGCGATCCTCCTGTTCGGTGCCTTCGCCCTCTACCCGCTACTGCGTTCGGCGCAGTTCTCGCTATATGAGTGGGACGGGCTCGGCCCCTCCACCTTCGTCGGGTTCGCCAATTACGCGGACCTGATCGCCGACCCCACGCTGCGGGCGGCGTTCGCCCACGCGCTCGTGCTCATCGCCTTCTTCGCGCTCCTGCCGCTCGCGGCGGGGCTCACCCTCGCGGGGATCCTCGTGCGCGGGCAGGCCCGCGGCCTGTCAGTGTTCCGGACGGTCGTGTTCCTGCCGCAGGTCGTGGCGATGGTCGTCGTCGCCGTCGCCTGGCGGCACATCTACGCACCCAACGGTCCGCTCAACACCCTCCTGCGCGCCGTCGGCCTGGGCGGGTGGGCGAAGTCGTGGCTCGGGGATTACACGTGGACCCTGCCCGCCGTCGGGTTCGTCGGCACGTGGGTGCAACTCGGGCTCGTCACCGTGCTGCTCATGGCGGGGATGTCGAAGATCTCCCCGGAGATCTACCAGGCGGCCCGGCTGGACGGCGCGGGTCCCATCCGGGAGTTCTTCGCGATCACGCTGCCACAGGTGCGCGGGGAGATCGCCGTGGCGCTCACGCTCACGATCGTCGCGGCGCTGAAGACCTTCGACCTCGTGTACGTGACGACGGGCGGTGGGCCGGGCACGTCGACGACGGTTCCCGCCTACGAGGTGTATATGCGCACCTTCCGCCAGGGCGCCGTCGGGTCCGGGGCGGCGATCGCGGTGACGCTCGCGGCGATCATCTTCGCGATCAACCTCTTCGTCAACCGCGTCGTGGATCGGCGGCAGCGGTGATTGTTTCCCGGTCCGAGCGAGCGATGAACTACGCCCTGCTCATCGCGTTCGCGGCGTTCGCGCTCGCCCCGATCCTCGTGATTCTGTGGACGGCGCTCGCCCCCACGGCAAGTTCCGGTGGCGGGCTCGGGGTGTTCGCCGAGGCGTGGAGCGAAGCGAACTTCGCGGTGTACATGCGCACCTCGCTCCTCGTCGCGATCGTCGTGGTCAGCGCGGCCGCCCTCAGTTCGATCATGGCCGGTTTCGCGCTCGGGTCGATGGCCTTCCGCGGCGCGGGGCTGTGGTTCTCCGTGTTCCTGTTCGGGCTGATGATCCCCGCCGAGGCGATCGTCGTGCCGTTGTTCTTCGACCTGCGCGAACTCGGCCTCACCGACACGTTGTGGGCGGTGGCGCTTCCGCAGATCGCGCAGTCGATCGCGTTCGGGACCTACTGGATGCGGGCCTACTTCCGCGCCGCGCCGCCCTCCCTCATCGAAGCGGCAACGCTGGATGGGGCGAGCACGCGGCAGACCCTGTGGCGGGTCCTCGTCCCGGTTGGGCGCCCCGCGATCGTCACGCTCGTGCTACTCACCTTCATGTGGACGTGGAACGAATTCCTCATCCCGCTCGTGATGAGCCCCTCCGGCACCTACCGCACCGCGCCGCTCGCCCTCGCCCTGTTCAAAGGGCAGCACGTGCAGGCCACCTCCCTGCTCGCGGCAGCGGCGGTGCTCGTCGCCCTACCCGTCGTCGTGTTGTACCTGTTCCTGCAGCGCCACTTCATCCGCGGGATGATCGAGGGGGCGGTGCGGGAATGAGTCACTCCCCCGCCCCGGCCCTCCTCGAGGTGGATCTCGGTGCCGCCTCCCGGGAGGCGGGCATCGTCGCGGGATTCACCACCCGGGCGGCGGGAAACCTCGCGCTGGACGTCGGCGACGATTCC
>CAMXUZ010000321.1 GCA_947251855.1 uncultured Ruaniaceae bacterium | reverse complement strand
CCGGGGGGTCGAGGCGACCTTCCACACGTGCCGCGGGCGGACCCGGGGCCGGGTGGCCGGCGCCGGGTTACGCTCGGGTGGCGGCGCGGTGGAGCGCAGCTCTTCCCCGTTCGGTTCCTTCACGCCCCCAGGATACGTGGGTTTCCTGGGAGAACCCTGCCCGCGCGCACCCGCCGGCGCCGGTCGCACGTGAGGTTGCTCATAGGCCCAAAGCCCGTACCCCTCCCGCCGGTTCTCCCATACGATCGATACTGAATCCGGTACGGAAAGGAACTCATGTCCACGCGCAGCATCTACGTCGCCTCTCCCGAAGGCCACACCGGAAAATCCTCGATCGCCCTCGGGCTCGTGGACCTACTCGCCGGGCAGGTACGCCGGGTGGGGGTGTTCCGCCCGATCATGCGCGCGGGTGAGGATGAGGACACGGTGCTCAATCTCCTGCTCGACCACGACGCGATCGACCTGGAATACGACGAGTGCGTGGGGGTCACCTACGACGACGTCCACACCGATCCCGACGGGGCGCTCGGCGAGATCATCCGGCGGTATCGGCACACGGCGGCCAAGTGCGATGTCATGGTCATCGTCGGTTCGGACTACACCGACGTCGCCGGGCCGACCGAGCTCGCCTACAACGCCCGGATCGCGGCGAACCTCGGCTCCGTCGTCGTGCTCGTCACCAGTGCGTGGGAGCGCCACGGGCACGAGGTGCGCCAGGTGATCGACTCCGCGATGATGGAGCTCGACGCCGCCCACACCCAGGTGGTTGCCGTCGTCGCCAACCGGGCGGTTCCCGAGCGGCTGGCCAGCGTGCGCGAGGCGATCGCCGACCTGCCGGTGCCGTCCTGGGTGCTCCCGGATGTGCCGCTGCTTTCCGCGCCGAGCATCCGCCAGCTCATGCACGCCGTCGACGGGCGTCTCCTCGGCGGGGATGAAGAGCTACTGGACCGCGAGGCCGAGGACGTCATCGTCGGCGGGATGACGATGGATCACATCATCGACCGGCTCACCGACGGCGCCGTCGTCATCGTGCCCGGCGATCGTTCCGAGGCGGTGCTCGCCGTCGTCGCCGCGCACGCCGCGGAATCATACCCCTCCCTCGCCGCGCTCATCCTCAACGGCGGGTACCTGCCCTCCTCGCAGGTCACGCGCCTCATCGACGGCCTGGGTCAGCGCCTTCCCCTCATCGCCACGCGGCACGGCACGTTCGAGACCGCGCGCAAGGTCGTGGAGACCCGGGGCCTGCTCTCGACCGGATCCCAGCGCAAGATCGACCTCGCCCGCTCCCTGTTCGAGGCGGGGATCGACGGGTCACGGCTGCGCGAGGCGGTCGACGTCGCCCGGGCGAGCGTCGTCACCCCGCTCATGTTCGAGTACGACCTCGTGGAACGGGCGAAAGCCGATCCGAAGCGCATCGTGTTGCCCGAGGGGAGCGACGATCGGATCCTGCGGGCGACCTCCACGCTCCTCGCGCGGGAGACCGCCCGGATCACCCTCCTCGGGGAGGAGCAGGCGGTGCGGGCGCGGGCGGCGGAACTCGGGCTCGACATCACCGGGGCGGACGTCATCGACCCCAAGACCTCCCCGTGGCGGGAGGAGTTCGCACAGGAGTACGCGAAGCTGCGCGCGCACAAGGGGGTCTCGATCGACCGGGCACGGGAGGTGGTTGCCGACGTCTCCTATTTCGGCACGATGATGGTGCACCTGGGCTATGCCGATGGCATGGTCTCCGGGGCGGCGCACACCACGGCGCACACGATCAAACCCTCCTTCGAGATCATCAAGACCGTTCCGGGCACCTCGATCGTGTCGTCGGTGTTCTTCATGTGCCTCGCCGATCGGGTACTCGTGTACGGGGACTGCGCGGTCAATCCTGATCCGGATGCGCCCCAACTCGCCGACATCGCCCTCTCCTCGGCGCAGACCGCCGCCCAGTTCGGGGTCGAGCCGCGGGTGGCGATGCTGTCGTACTCCACCGGTGCCTCCGGCTTCGGGGCCGAGGTCGATAAGGTGCGGGACGCGACCGACCTCGTGCGGATGCGCGCGGAAGGATTCGAGGTCGAGGGGCCGATCCAGTACGACGCGGCCGTGGATGCCTCCGTCGCCGAGGCGAAACTCCCCGGTTCGCAGGTCGCGGGGAAGGCCACCGTGTTCATCTTCCCCGACCTCAACACGGGCAACAACACCTACAAGGCCGTGCAGCGCAGCGCCGGGGCGGTCGCGATCGGCCCCGTGCTGCAGGGCCTGCGTAGACCGGTCAACGACCTCTCCCGGGGCGCGCACGTGCAAGACTTTGTCAACACCGTGGCCATCACCGACAACCATGCGCAGGGAGTGAAGGGCGCATGAGCGCAGAAGTTCTCGTAATCAACTCAGGATCATCCTCGCTGAAGTACCAGGTCGTCAACGCCCGCACCGGCGTTGCCGCCGCCTCCGGACTCATCGAACGGATCGGGCTCAGCGGCTCCCGGCTCACCCACCACAACAACTCGGAGAAGACCGAGTGGGAAGTCGAGGTGGCGGACCACGCGGCGGCGACCGCGGAGATGCGGCGGGCCTTCGACGAGCTCGGCCCGAGCCTGGCGGAGATGGACCTCGTCGCGGTCGGCCACCGGGTGGTTCAGGGTGGATACCGGTTCGGGGGCCCGGTCCTCATCACCGAGTCGGTCAAGCACATCATCGATGACCTTTCCCCGCTCGCTCCGCTGCACAACCCACCCAACCTGGAGGGGATCAATGCGGGCGAGGAGGCGTTCGCCGACCTTCCCCACGTCGCCGTCTTCGACACCGCCTTCCACATGACGATGCCCTCTCGCGCGGCGATGTACGCGCTCAATTCCGAGGTCGCCCGTCAGTACCGGGTCCGCCGTTACGGGTTCCACGGGACCTCGCACTCCTACGTGTCGAAGCAGGCGGCACAGTTCCTCGGCAAGGCCGACTCCGATACCAACCTCATCGTGCTGCACCTGGGCAACGGGGCATCGGCGACCGCGGTCGCCGGGGGCGCCTCCGTCGACACCTCGATGGGGCCCACCCCGCTCGAGGGCCTCGTCATGGGCACCCGTACCGGGGATATCGATCCCGCGGTGACGATGTACCTCGCCCGCGCGGCGAACATGACGTTGGACGAGATCGACGACCTGTTCAACCGCCGATCGGGGATGCTAGGGCTCACGGGGCACCAAGACATGCGCGACGTCGTCGACGCGTGGAAAGCGGGCAATCCCGCCGCGGAGGCGGGCCTCGACCTGTACACGTACCGGTTGAAGAAGTACATCGGTTCCTACCTCGCGGTGCTCGGGCGGGTGGATGCGCTCGTGTCCACCGCCGGCATCGGGGAGAACTCCGCCGATGTGCGCCGCCTCGCCGTTTCCGGGCTGGAGCACCTGGGGATCGAGATCGATGAGGCGAAGAACCGCGAACGCAAGCCCGGGGTCATGGACATCACCGCCGAGGGCGCGCAGGTGCGGACGCTGGTGATCCCTACGAATGAGGAGTGGGAGATTGCCCGCCAGACCCTCGCCGTCATCGAGGAACCGGGTGAGCACGAACCGATCGATCCCTACAAATAATCTTTCCATTCCCACACGTTTGCAAATGTTTGGTAAAGTAGCCTAAATTCGCGCGGCGGCCGCAGCTGAGAGGCCACCCGCGAGCCCTGAGAAAGGCAGGTGTGCCATGAGTGAACAAGCTGCTTCCCAGTTGCGTATTGAACTGCGCGAGGTGCTCGATGAGGATCTCCCGATCTTCTTCGGTTATCTGCAAGACCCCCACGCGCAGTCGATGGCCGCATCCACTTTCGAAGATTACGCGGATACGCAGGCGTTCACGTCGTTCTGGGCGAAGTTGCGGCGCAATGACGAGGCGGCCGTGCGCACGATCACGATCGGGGACGGCCCCGACGACGTCGCCGGCCACATCTCCGTAGCCCCGACCGACGAAGGCCTCCAGGTGCGGTACTGGATCGACCGGCCACTGTGGGGGCGGGGAATCGCTACGGCCGCGCTGCGCACGATGCTTGAAGAGGTCGAAGAACGGCCGATCTTCGCCCACATCTCCCGCGCGAACGAGCGGGGGGCGGCCGTGTTGCTGCGCAACGACTTCAACCTCATCGGTGAGGAGACCGGATTCGACTCCAGCAAGGGGCGGATGATCGACGAGCTGATTTACCGTCTCGGCTGAGCACTGAGCCGGCTCGGCTCACCTGCTCGGCGGATAGATCGAGGGGATCGGTAGCGCTCTACCGATCCCCTCGATTGTTGCGGGCGCATGGCCGCCGGTTCCGGGCGGTCAGCCTGCGAGGGCCTCCTGCACTTCTTCCATCGTGATGGTCTCGTCCTCCGACGGCGCCTCCACCGTCACCGGTTCGCCCCAGTTCGAGTAGTCGATCTCCTGGGTGCTGCCGGCCATGTCCATCACCTGGCGGCGCACGAGGTCGTCATCACCGAGGTACATTTCGTAGACGATTTCATCGCCGAGAGCGTCGGTGAGCTGACCGTCGAGGTAGTCAGAATCTCCGGTGACCTTCTCGGTGTCGAGGGTGATGATGTATTTCGTCGTGCTCACGCCGTCGATCGTCTCTGCGTCTTCCTCCGCCTCGAAGCCGACGATGGCGTCCTTGAGCCGTTCGCTCTGCACCGTGGGGTCCAGCTGTTCGATGAAGTCGGTGTCGCCGAGGAGGTCGCCCCCGGCGTCGATGATCATCCACTTGCCGTCGGTCATCTCACCCATCTGGATGTACATGTCCCCGTCTACCTGCCGGATCTCCATCGTGATGCCTTCGTTCTCCATCGACCCTTCAAACCCGGCGTTGCTCGGGTCGGCGTCGAGCGAGATGTCGGCGGCGAGCATCTCTTGACCATCCTGGGTCATCACCATGTGCGCGCTGCCTGCTTCCAGCTGCGCGGCCGAGGTGGCGTCGAAGAAGTTGTCCTCGGTGAGAGC
>CAMXUZ010000320.1 GCA_947251855.1 uncultured Ruaniaceae bacterium | reverse complement strand
CTCCGCCTGCCGCTCCCCTTCCGTTTCGGAAAGCATTCGTTCTGCCCGTCGGGCCATGTTCTGGGCCGCGACCGCTTTCGTCGCCTTCGCCCGCATCTTGTCGGCTTGGGCGAGCAGCGCGGATGCCTTCTTCTCCGCGTTGGCCCGCTCCCGGCGGCGCCGGCGTTCATCGGTTTCTCGTTGTTCGAGGTAGGCGTCCCAGCCGAGGTTATACACGTCGAGCACCGACCGGTTCGCATCCAGGTGGTACACCTTGTTGATCGAGGCGCGCAGCAGGTCCACGTCGTGGGAGATGATGACGAACCCGCCGGAGTAGGCGGCGAGGAAGTCCCGCAACCACGTGATGGAATCCGCGTCGAGGTGGTTCGTGGGTTCGTCGAGCAGCAGGGTGTCCGCGCCCGAGAACAGGATCCGGGCGAGTTCCACCCGGCGGCGCTGACCCCCGGAGAGCGTTCCCAGGGGTTGGTCGAGAATCGTCGTGGGTAGGCCGAGGTTCGCGGTGATCTTCGCGGCCTCGGCGTCGGCCGCCCACCCGCCGAGGGCGGTGAACTCGGCGTCCAACCGGGCGTAGCGGTCCATCGCGCGGATCCGCTTGCCCTCGTGCTCGCTTCCCATCTCGATCTCGGCGCGCTCGAGGCGGCGCCGGATCCCATCGAGGTCACGCGCGGACAGGACCCGTTCCCGGGCGCGCTGGTCGAGATCCCCTGACCGGGTGTCCTGGGGGAGGTAGCCGATGCTGCCCGAGCGTTGCACGTTTCCCCGGGTGGGTTCGCCTTCTCCCGCGAGGACCTTCGTGAGCGTGGTCTTTCCGGCGCCATTGCGGCCGACGAGCCCGATCCGGTCGCCGGCGTCAACGCGGAACGAGGCGCCCGAGAGCAGGTCCCGGGCGCCGATGGCTATCGCAACATCGTGGGCAGTGATCACCCGGCTAGTGTAGGCGCGGGCCGCCGCTCGGAGGTTGTTCGGGGGCGTGAGAGCATTGTTAGTTTCGGCACGGTGCTCCCGTGGCTGCCGGTGGTGCACGGGCGGCAGGGTGGCGGTCGGCGGCGGGATCGGCACGGTGGTCGTCGTTCTTCTCTCCCAGTTCCTTGGTGTGGATCTCACCCAGTTCCTTGGCACGAGCGACGGTGCCCGCTCGGCCGGTTCGGTCGATGCCGGCTCGCTCGCGGAGAAGTGCCGGACGGGCGAGGACGCGAACCGCGACGTGGAATGCGGCGTGGTCGGCGCGGCGAACTCGCTCGAGGCGTATTGGGAAATAGAACTCCCCGAGTTCGGAACCTCCTGTCGATCGCCGTCGATGGAACTATTCGCGGGCCAAACCGTCACCGGCTGCGGCACTGCCACCTCCGAGGTCGGGCCGTTCTAGTGTTCCGCCGATGAGAGCGTCTACCTCGATGTCGGGTTCTTCGACGTGCTCACCGGTGAGCTCGGCGCGGATGAGAGCAGCCTTTCACAGATGTACGTCGTCGCGCGCGAGTGGGGCCATCAGAACCTCACGGGGATCACGTCGCAGATCGACCGGCACAGCATCGGTGCATCCTCAGATTCGGTGCGGCGGGAACTGCAGGCAGATTGCCTCGCGGGTGCCTGGGCGGGGGCCGCGTCAACGACGGCGGACGAGAGCGGACAGACCTTCCTCGCGTCGTTCACCGACGCTGAACTCGCCTCTGCTCTCAGCGCCGCGGCCACGGTCGGCGATGACCGCATCCAGGCCCAGCAGGGCCGGGTCGCGCCCGAGACGTGGACCACGGCTCGGCCGAGCAGCGCCAGGAGTGGTTCCTCGCGGGGATGCAGGGCGGGCCCCCCGCTTGCGACACGTTCGATTCCGCGGCGGGGAGCATCGCCCTCACGCCCGGGCAGGCGCGGGAAGAGTCAGACGTTGAACCCGAGCGCGCGTAGCTGCTCGCGGCCGTCGTCGGTGATCCGTTCCGGGCCCCACGGCGGCATCCAGACCCAGTTGATCTGTTGGCCGGAAACGATGCCCTCCAGAGCCTGCACGGCTTGTTCCTCGATGACGTCGCTCAGTGGGCACGCCGCCGAGGTGAGGGTCATGTCGATGGTGGCGACGTTGTTCTGGTCGACCGCCACTCCGTATACGAGGCCGAGATCAACAACATTGATACCCAGTTCAGGGTCGATGACGTCTCGAAGTGCTTCTTCGACATCTGCGGCCGTGGGAACGGTAGGTGCCTGTTCAGTCACGGTGTACTCCTTGTTGTATTTGTGGCGAGTGCGTCTGCTAACGCCACCCATCCCAGCATTGCGCATTTTACCCGCGCGGGGTAGCGGGCGACACCGGCGAAGGCGGCGCCGTCCCCAAGCACGTCGAGCTTCTCACTGGGGAGCGGCTCATGGCGGGCGTGCATGAGTTCGCGGAACACTCCCGCTAGTTCCTCCGCCGCGGCCACGGTCTGGCCGCTCACCAGGTCGGCGAGGACCGAGGCGGAGGCCTGCGAGATCGAGCATCCCCGCCCTTCCCACCGTACCCACGTGACCGCCTCGCCGTCGAGCTTGACCTGGAGGCGGATCTCGTCGCCGCAGGTGGGGTTGAGTTGGAAAGATTCACCGTCGGCCTCCCCAGCGAGGCCGTATCCGTGGCGTTCGCGGGAGTGGTCGATGATGACCTGCTGGTAAAGTTCTTCCATCGCGCTCATGCCGCGCCGCCGATCCCGAAGAACGGTTGCACGCGCGCGAGGTGTTCGAGGAAGGCATCGAGGTCGTCGACCGTGTTGTACACATGCGTGGATACCCGCGCCGAGGCATGCACGCCGAGTGCCTGGTGGATCGGCTGCGCACAATGGTGCCCCACCCGGATCGCGACGCCGGCGTTATCGAGGAGCTGGCCCACGTCGTGGGGGTGGACGCCGTCGACGTCGAAGGCGACGGTCGCGATCCGTGCCTGTGGCTCCACCGGGCCCAGGACACGGATCCCGGGGATCTCGGCCATACCCCGCAGCAGGTGGGTGGCGAGTTCGGTCTCGTGAGCAGCGATCTGCTCCATACCGATCTCGGATAGGTATTCCGCCGCGGCGGTCAGCCCGACGACCTGGGAGACCATTTGGGTGCCGGCTTCGAACCTCGCCGGCGGGGCGGCGAAGGTGGCGGTTTCCATCGTCACGAGCTCGACCATCGAGCCGCCGGTGAGGAAGGGGGGCATCGCGTGCAACAGCTCTGATTTTCCCACGAGCGCCCCCACGCCCGTGGGGCCGAGCATCTTGTGCCCGGAGAACGCCGCGAAGTCGACGCCGAGTGCACGGAAGTTGAACGGAAGGTGCGGCACCGATTGGCACGCGTCGAGCACCGTCAGCGCGCCGACGGCCTTCGCCGCGTCGAGGATTTCCCGCACCGGGCTGATCGCACCGGTGACGTTGGAGACGTGGGTGAAGGCGACGACCTTGGTGCGGTCGTCGATAACGTCGAGCGTGTCGACGTCGATGCGACCGTCCTCGGTCACCTCCAGCCAGCGTAGGCTCGCCCCGGTGCGGGCGGCTACTTCCTGCCAGGGCACGAGGTTCGCGTGATGCTCGGCCCGGGTGGTGACGATGACGTCCCCCTCGCCGAGGCGCAAGCGCGGGTCGCCGCCGGTGGCGGAGGCGGTGATGAAGGCGTGGGCGACGAGGTTGAGTGCTTCGGTGGCGTTCTTCGCCCACACCAACTCCTCGGTGCGGGCACCGGCGAAGCCCGCGACGACCTCCCGCCCGCGTTCGTAGAGCTCTGTGGCTTCTTCCGCGAGTTGGTGGGCGCCGCGGTGCACAGCGGCGTTGTAGTTGCGGTTGAAGTCCTCTTCGGCGTCGAGGACGCAACTGGGTTTTTGGCTCGTCGCCCCGGAATCGAGGTAGACGAGTGGGGCCCCGCCACGCACGGAGCCCCCGAGCCCGGGAAAGGCGGCGCGCGTCGCGGCGCGCTCCCCGCGGCGGGCCCCGCGCGGGGCTGTCCGGGACATTTTTCACGGTTTTGGTCCGGGCCCGGGCGCCGGCCGCCCCGGGGGCGGCCGCGCAGCTGGGTGTGGGAAACCGCGCAGAAA
>CAMXUZ010000319.1 GCA_947251855.1 uncultured Ruaniaceae bacterium | reverse complement strand
CTCGTCGACGTCCCCGCTGCCGATCCCACCGCGGACTCCCGCCCGGTGCTCGCCGAGGTGGCAGGGTTGCGCATCGAGGACGTCGACGCCTTCTCCGACTTCATCGCGATCAGCTACCGCCGAGGCGGATTCGCCCGGGTGGGAACCGTCGCCCTCGACGCCGATGCCGCCCTCGCCCGTTCCGACATGCCGGCTGCGGCGAGCCGGCTCACCGACGCGCTCGCGATCGCGTTCCACCCCACCCGCCACCTGCTCACCGACCCCTCGCCGCTGCTCACCTCCCCGGACTCCTTCCTCGCTCCGCTGCACCGTTCCACCGCCGTCAAGGCGCTCACCGAGCCGCGCCGGGACGTCGCCGCCCGCCCCCGCGCCGAGGACGCCTCCCGCGTGCTCGTGCTCACCCTCGATAACTCGGAGATGGTGCAGCCGCTCATCGCCCACTATCAGAATCCCGAGTACGCCGACTCCGGACGGGAGGTGCGGTTCCGTGAACTCGCCTCGGTTCCCGGCCTCGCCGCGCAGACCGACCTGCGTTCGCTCATCGCCGCGAAGCTGCGGTACTCCCTATCGGGGATGCGGATTCCGCTCCCGCCCGCGCTCGCGGCCGATCTGGAATGGGCGGAGGCGATCTTCGTGGAATGGGGCCACCGCGCGCTGGTGTGGGCGAGCCTGCTCGACACCGACGTCCCGATCATCGGGCGCGTGCGTAAATACGAAGCGATGACCCCGATGCCGCTGCTCACCGCGTGGGAGGAGGTCGGGCGCACGATCTTCGTCGCCGAAACGATCCGTGACGTCGTCGCCCGAACCGCCCCCGCTGCCCGGGCGACCCGGAGCGTCGTCATTCCCGAACGAGTGGACTTGCCGGAGTTGCAACGCACCAAGCGGCCCGAAGCGGCCCGGACGATCGGGCTCGTGGGCTGGAACAAGGTGAGCAAGGATCCCCAGTGGGCGTTCGACGTCGTCGAGAAGCTCCGGGAAACCGACCCGACCTGGCGGTTGCTCCTCGTCGGGGAGACCGCGCCGGCGAATACGGGCGCGGACGGCTATTACGAGGATCTCACGCGGCGGATCCTGAAGTTCAAGGACGCCGTCGAGGTCACCGGCTTCACCGAGGACCTGTCGACCACCCTCACGCGGGTGGGGGTCATCCTCTCCTCCTCCCGGCTCGAGGGCCAACACGATTCGCTCGTGCAGGGGGTCGCCTCCGGGGCGCTACCCGTCGTGCGCGACTGGCCGGACCTCGTGCGGTGGGGAGGCGCCGGGGCGGTGTACCCGAAGGAATGGGTGGTCGCCACGGCGGCGGACGCCGCAGCACGGATCGAGGCCGCGGGCCCGGCGCCCTCGGTCTCACCGGAGGCGAAAGCCGCCCAGAGCTGGGTGGCCAAGCACTACGACCCGGACAAGCTTCAGCAGACCTTCGACGCGGTGGTGTTCGGGGCGGACCGCAACCGGCGGCTGCGCCGGGCGACCTGAATCGCTGACCCGATCCGCCTGCGCAGCTCGCCTCCGCGGCGGGTGAACTCGCGCTGGCGGGCGACGTACTGCCGTTTGCCTGCTGCCCCCTCGATCGCGATCGGGACGAGCGGGGCACCATCGGCGCCGACGTACTCGGAGACGTCGTAGGGGGAGGCCTGCATGTCCACCTCGCGGATGTCCCGGGCGAGCTCGAAGGTATCGAGGAGCAGATCGCCGGGGATGAGCGGGCCGAGCTTGCCCGCCCACTTGTACAGGTCCATCCCGGCGTGCAGGCAACCGGGCTGCTCCCGCTGCACCTGGGTTGCTCGCGTCAGTTCCTCGGCGTTCAGCGGGGCCGCCTCAGGGGTGAAGAACCGGTACGCGTCGAAGTGGGTGCAGGAGATCCGGTGGGAGTCCACGACGGCGTCGATCTCCTCATTCGCCAGCCGCAACGGCACGTTCTGGTGCCGCACCTGGGTGGGCTGCTGCTTGTACACCATCGCCCACTCGTGCAGCCCGAAGCAGCCGAACCTCGCGGGCCGGGCCGCCGTCGCGGTGAGGAGGCCCTCGATGTAGCCCACCGTGGTTCCCCGCTCACCGAGCAATGCATCGGCGTCGACGTACAGGCCCTCCCCGTCGGCCCCGTAGAAACGCCAGTCCCGGCGGGCGGGGGAGCCCGGATCTGCGGCGGCGTTCTCCAGCAGGATCCCGGCTCCGGGGTGCCACCGGTGCAGGTGGCTGGGTTTGAGGGAGTAGTAGGTCCACAGGAAGTCCTCCACGGGGTGTGCCTCGCCCCGGGCTCTACGTTCCCGGTGCCCCGCCGTCAGCGCCCGTGCCCGCGCCTCGTGCGCGCGCTCGCGTTCGCGCCAGTCGGTTTCCCTCAACACCTGCACGCCCGCAATTCTAGCCCTCGTCGCGATCGCGGCGACGGCGGACCCCTGCCACCAGGGCGATGCCGCTGAGCCCGCCGACCGCATCGATGAGGACATCGCTCACCTGGCCCGAGCGGCCCGGCACGAACAGTTGGTGCACCTCGTCGGAGGCCGCATACCCGATCCCGATCAGCAGTGGCGCGAGGAGGGGCCACCGAGCCTCCCGCGGCCACGCCCACGGGAGTAAGGCGCCGAGCACCGCGAACTCGCTCACGTGGGCGGCCTTGCGCACGAGTGTGCCGAGCACGGCCGGGTCGAGGGCGGGGAACGCCGGGGCGAGCAGGTCGACGACGCGGGTACTCAAGCCCGCAGACTCACCCCCGGTCTGGGAGGAGAAGAAGAAGATCAGCGCCATCCATGCGGCGACGGCCGCGATGCGCAGCGGGAGGTTCACGAGTTCTGAGCTATCGCTCGCCGGATTCGTTTCTCCGAGACGGGGGCCGCGGTGCCGAGCTGCTGGGCGAAGAGGCTCACGCGCAATTCCTCCAACTGCCACCGAACCTCGGCGAGACGGTCGAAGCGCTCGAGCTCGCCGGAATCCGCCGAACTCATCGCGGCCTCCCACTCGGAGGTGAGTTCCTGCACCGTCCACGCGTGCGCCTCATCGGTGCGGGGATTGGCGGCGGCCTTCTCGATCCGGAGCTGGGCCGCCTGCAGGTAGCGGGCGAGGTGGGGCAGCCGCGCCGGCGGGGTCGCTGCGACGAATCCGGGGTAGATGAGCCCGGCGATCTGGTTCTTCACGTCCGTCAGGGTGGCGAGCAGCGCCATCGAGGACGCGCCGGAAATGAGCTTCTCCGTCTCCCGCTGCGCCGCGAGGGCCGCGGCGACGTGGCTGGAGAGGGCGTAGATCTCGTCCTCCAACCGGTCCCGCAGGAACGCCTGCCACGCGTGGAACTCGGTTTTCGTGCGCAGGCGGGCGAAGGAGGGCAGCCCGAGTTCTTTGCGTTCGGCGGCACCGGTTCGTGCGCGGATCGAACGCACCGCGGCGAGGTGCAGATCTGCCACGAGATCCTCGGTCCGATCGGGGGCGGTGGCCATGGTGAGGGCCTGGGAAGTGTTCCACCGGCTCGTGATCCGGGTGGTGGAAAGCTGCAGCGACAGGGCGAGCAACTGGGCCACTCCCCGCTCCTGTTCGCGCTGTTGCTGGGCGGGGTCGGCAAGGATCTTCAGCGAGACCTTCCGCTGCGCGGCCACGAGCGCGGGGTACCCCCGCACCTCGGCGCCGCCCGAGGAGGTGGTGAGGACGTCCGGGATCTCCTGGCCGGGGAAGTCGCTGAGATCTTCCGCCTTGAGTTCACTCGGGGCGGGAGTGGGGGCGGGTGCGGCGGGCTCTGCCGGGGCCGGGGTGAGCATCTGTTCCAGCTGTTCGCGCTGCGCGCTGGAGAGCGCGGAACGTACCGCCGTGCGCACCGCTTCGCCCGATTCCCGTTTGAGCCGGCGTTGGATCCCGGGCAGGTCGTGGCCCTCAGCGATGATGACGCCCCGCTCGTCATTCACCCGGAACGTCATCTGCAGGTGTTCGGGGAGCCGGGTGGTGTCGACCGCCTCAATGGGCACCTCCGCGCCCTTCACCCGAGCTGCCGCTTCGCAGAAGGCGCGGGCGAAGGAGAGCTCGGCCTGCGCCGTCGTCGCCGACCAATCCGGCAGGGCGGCCCGGATCTGCCTCGCGGTGTCGGGGGCGGGCACGAGTTGCACTCGCACCTTCTTCGGCAGGGCCCGGATCGTGGCGAGCACGAGTTCATCCAGCAGCCCGGGGACGAGCCAATCGAACCCGATGGGGCTCACCTGCGGTAACAGCGCGATGGGGATGTGCACCATCACCCCGTCGCTCTCGTGGCCGGGGCTGTAGGAGTAGGTGAGGGGCAGGGTGAGATCATTCTGCACCCACTGCTCCGGATAGGCGCGGGTGTCGATCGTGTGCCGGGCGGGAACGAGGAGGTCGAGCGTGAAATCGAGCCGGCGGGGATCGTCCTGGCGGGCGGTTTTCCACCAGCTGTCGAAATGCTGCCCACTCGTGACCTCCTCGGGCAGCTTCGAGAGGTAGAACTCCACGAGCTGCTCCTCGTCGGCGAGCAGATCGGGCCGCCGCGCGCGGGAGGTGAGCTCGCGGGCCTCTTCCCACACCTCGTCGTTGCGGGTCAGGAACTCGTGATGGGCGGACCAATTGCGTTCCACGAGGCCGTTGCGCACGAACATCTCCCGGGCGAGTTCGGGATCGATCCGCGAGAGTGGCACCGGGCGGTCCGTAACGATCGGCACCCCGAACAGCATCACCTTCTCGCGCGCCATCGCTGCGGCGTTGCGGGTGGACCAGTACGGATCGGAGAAGGTGCGACGGGTGAGGTGGCCGGCGAGCGGCTCGATCCACTCCGGTTGGATCTTCGCCACCTGCCGGGCGAACAGGCGAGAGGTCTCCACGAGTTCGGCGGCCATCACCCACTCGGGGTTCTTCCGCGCCAGGTGGGAACCGGGGAAGATGACGAACCGGGCGCCGCGGGCGCCGAGGTAATCCCGGGTGCGTTCGCGATACGCGCCCACGTGCGAGAGGAGCCCCGCTAGCAGGGCCTGATGGATCCGGTCCGGGTCGGGCTTCCCGCTCGTGCGGGGCACGTGCAGCCCGAGAGGTCTGGCCATGTGCCGCAACTGGGTGAACACGTCCTGCCATTCCCGGATCCGCAGATAGTGCAGGAACTCCCGGCGCACGGTGCGCCGGAAAGCGGACCCGGAGAGCTCCTTCTGCTGAGTTTGCAGGTACTCCCACAGGTTGAGCATCGCGAGGAAGTCCGAATCTCGGTCGGCGAACCGTGCGTGCTGCTCGTCGGCCGCCTGCTGGTGCTCGGCGGGCCGCTCCCGCACGTCCTGGATGCTCAGGCCCGCGACGATGATCATCACTTCCCGCACGCACCCGAGCCGGCCCGCCTCGATGAGCATGCGCCCCAGCCGGGGGTCGATCGGTAGTTGGGAGAGCTGGCGGCCGACCTTCGTGAGGCGGTTGCCGGAGGTGTCTCCCCGGCGCAGAGCGGCGCCCGAGGTGGTGATCGCGTCGAGTTCGTGCAGGAGGTTGATCCCGTCACGGATCGCGCGGGTATCGGGCGGATCGACGAACGGGAACTTCGCGATATCGCCGAGCCCGAGCGCGGTCATCTGCAGGATCACCGAGGCGAGGGAGGTGCGCAGGATCTCCGGCTCGGTGAACTCCGGGCGGGAGTCGTAATCCTCCTGCTCGTACAGCCGGATCGCGATCCCGGGCGCCACCCGCCCGCTTCGCCCCGCGCGTTGGTTCGCGCTCGCCTGGGAGATCGGTT
>CAMXUZ010000318.1 GCA_947251855.1 uncultured Ruaniaceae bacterium | reverse complement strand
GCCCCCAGCGGGGTCCACGCGAGCACCGCGAGCACGGGCCCACTCGCGTCCCAGATGCCCTGCAGGTCGATCCCGTCCATCGCACTCGGCAGGAGCGCCGCGCCGAGGATGAGCACCATCCCCAATCCCGCGGCGACGTCTCGGCCCCGCCGGGAGCGGAGCTGGGTCGCCGCGGCGGTCGTGCACACTCGCGCGAGCGTCAAACAGATCGCGAAGCCGAGCACGGCGGCGATGATCCAGGCGGGAATCGCCGCAGGAGAACTCACCCACGCGAGGGTCATCGCCAGGAGCCCGCCGAGCGTGAGCAGCCCCGGAATCGTCACCGCACCCGCGAGGATCAACCCCGCCCCGAAGGCTGGGGTCGGGGTGGTGAAGAGTGCGAACCGGGCCGGGTCGAGCGTGTCATCCACCCCGTAGGCGAGGAGGGGAACCACGACCCACAGCACGGTGAGCACCACCCCGGCGGCGACGGCGGGGGCGGAAAGGTCCACGCCGGCGAAGCCGAGGAAGAACGCCCCGACCCCGAGCATCGCGATGACTCCCAGCGCATACAGCGCGCCGATGATCGTGAACACGAGCCGCCACACTTCCCGGGAGAGGGTGTTGGCGAGCAGCCGGAACCTTAGTTTGAGGAGGGTCGCAACCACGAAAGCCCTCCTTCGTGCGTCGGCGCACCCACGAGTTCGGTGAATCGGGTCTCCAGGTCAACTTCCCCGCTCACCTCGGCGACGGTGCCAGCCGCGAGGAGGTGGCCGTGGGCGATGACGGCGACGTGCGAACACATCCGCTGCACGAGATCCATCACGTGGGAAGAGACGATCACCGTTCCCCCGGCGTCGACGAATTCCTTCAACAACGCCCGGATCGCCGCAGCGGAGACCGGATCAACGGATTCGAAAGGCTCATCGAGCACGAGCACCGAGGGCGCGTGCACGAGGGCGCAGCCGAGCGCCACCTTCTTGCGCATCCCCGCCGAATAGTCGCTCACGAGCACCTTCGCGGCGTCCTGCAGGTCCAGGACTCTCAGCAGCTCGTCGGTGCGTTCCGCCACGACCTCGCTCGGCATTCCTCGCAGCAGCCCGGCGTAGGTGATGAGTTCGCGCCCGGTGAGCCGATCAAACAACCGCACCCCGTCCGGGAGCACGCCCAGGAGCGCTTTCGCCTGCGCGGGCTCGCCCCACACGTCGACGCCGTGGATCGCCGCGGTCCCCGCATCGGGCCGGAGCAGGCCGGTGGCCATCGACAGCGACGTCGTCTTCCCCGCCCCATTGGGCCCGACTATCCCGTAGAAGGAGCCGGTCGGGATGTCCAGAGAGAGGTCGTTGACGGCGGTGTTCTGCCCGAACCGCTTGAGCAGGTTCCGCATCGAAAGGGCGGGGGCCCCGCGGGTGGTGGGGGCTTCGGGTGTCAAGGGCGCAGTAGTCATCACCTGCCATCGTAGAGCCCTGCGGAGCAAAAGGCGCACGTTCATTCCCCCGCGGCCCCGAGCGTGGGAGCACGCCCGTGCGCGGGAGAGGCGGTAGGTTCGGGTTATGAACGATGTCAGCTACGAAGACGATCTTCGCCCCGCCCACGTGTTGGCCGATCAGGTGGACGGCCTGACGATGTCCCGGTTCCGTTCGGGAGACCTCAAAGTCGAGACGAAGCCCGATATGTCGCCGGTCTCCGACGCCGATCGCGGCGCCGAGGAGCTCATTCGCGGCCAACTCTCCCGGCTCCGCTCCCGCGATGCGGTGCTCGGGGAGGAATTCGGTGAAAGCGGCGGCGGAAGCCGGAAATGGGTGATCGACCCGATCGATGGCACGAAGAATTTCGTGCGCGGCGTGCCCGTGTGGGCGACGTTGATCGCGCTGATGGACGGCGACGACGTCGTCATGGGGATGGTGTCGGCCCCCGCCTTACAGCGGCGCTGGTGGGCAGCCAAGGGCGCGGGCGCGTGGACCGGCCGGAACCTCACCTCGGCCACGCAGATGCACGTGTCCGGGGTGCGCAAACTTGAGGATGCTTCGCTCTCCTACTCCTCCCTCGATGGTTGGCGGGACCGGGAGACGCTGGAAGAGTTCCTCGACCTCACCGACATCTGCTGGCGCACTCGGGCCTACGGCGATTTCTGGTCCTACATGCTCGTCGCGGAAGGCACGGTGGATATCGCCGCCGAGCCGGAGTTGGAACTGTACGACATGGCCGCCTTGGTCCCGATCGTCACGGAGGCGGGCGGCACGTTCACCGACCTCAACGGCGAACCGGGCCCCTTCGGTGGGAACGCGATCGTCACGAACGGGCTGCTGCACGAGCAGGCCCTCGAAGTCCTGGCGGCGATCGCACGGGAGTGAGCGCCGCCGGAGATCCAGCCAGAAATGGCCGGTAGGTACACTCTCCCCATGGCAGGCGGGAACAGGTCATCCACGGGGCCCCCGAGTCGCGGCAGTCGGCGGAGGGTTGTCACGATGACGACGGTGATCCCTTTGCTGTTGATGGTCTTCACCACCGGTGCCGCTGGGACGGCTGTGTTCCAGAGCCCATTCTTCTCACCGCAATCGAGTAGCCTGTTCGGCCTTTCCCAACACGTGATCTTTGAAGTTGAGGACGTTGAATACAAGAAAGGGCATACGGGCACCCGGTACGGTAGCGGAAACTGCGATCGTTGGCGTATCGCGGGCGTGGTGGAGGGCCGCGAGCTTGTGTCCACTGTCTGCGCAGGCCGGATGGGTGAACCCGCGCTTGGTTCCACCTATCACGGTGTCGTGGCGCCGGACGGCTCTGCCGTTCACCTAACGGAACTCATCGACTCCTCCGACCGGCTACAAATGAGCTACCCTCCAGACTTGATCCAGGTGAGCACCTGGCGCGGTGTCGGCGCGTTGGTGGTGACGATTATTTCAGCTACTCTCGCCGTCATCAGCGGCGTGGTAGTTATCAGACTATTCTTCTTGGGCTATGTTTCACGCTGGGGCAGATATCCGGTCAGATCCCGGCTGTTGCGCTGAGCAAGGCCACTCCCCGACCCATCAGATCGCCGCGATGAGCCGCACCACCTCGGCGCGTTCGGCGACGTCGTACCACAGCAGGTCCGCCGCGTTCACTCGATCCCGAGCCGCGCCATCCTCGGCCTGCGCCGAGTTGATGTCGGCAAGCAGCATAGCATCGGAGAGGTCGTCGATGTGGATGCTCACCACATCGGCCCAGTCCACCTCGTCCACCTCGACCACGCCGGTCCCCTTCGTCTCCGAGGCGGGAGCATCGGCGGCGATGACGATCCTCGTCACCTCCCCCTCATCGATCGCCGCGTCGGCGGCGGCGGGGAACGCGAGGTATTCCCACCCTTCTTCATCCTCGCTCGGCGCTAGCTCCCGGACTCCTTCGGTGACGGCGAACGCCGTCCGGGCGCTGAGGTGTGGGGCATCGAGATCGCTCACTGTTGCTGGCAGGTAGATTCGCATACCCCTAGTCTGCTCCATTCACTCCTCGGACGCGCTGGCTACCCGGCCTCGACGTACCCCGCGTTTGCGGATCCGCCTGCGCTGCGGGAGGAACCGGTCGCTCAGGGTTTCCGCGGCGTGGCGGGCAGGGGCCCGGGGTGCGGTGGTGATCAGGGGCGAGGCCGCGAGGACGGCGCGGTCCACCTGTTCGTCCTCCGGGATGAGAATGGGATCGGGGATGCCCGCGAAGCGCGCGAGAAGTTCCCGGATGGACTCCCTCGCCCCCGGCCCGGCAGCGCTCGCGCGTACTCGGTTGATCGCGATGTGCCGCGGCGGATCCTCGAGATCGAGGTAGAAGTTCACGAACCGGTGGATCCCCACGGTGTCGGCGCTCCCGACGAGGCAGACATCGGTCGCGGCCTCCCAGATGGAGTTCCACATATCGTTCGGGGCGGGGCCGAAGCTGCCCACGATGTCCTCATCTGCGGCGGGTAGCCGTACCGGGCCGTCGATGATCACGTAGCCCGGCCACGTGCGCACGACGTCCCAAAAGCTCTCGAGGGCCACCCCGCTCACTTCTCGCCACCGCTCGGACTTGTTCAGCCCCCCGAGCACTCGAATTCCATCGCGCTCTTCGGTGAGTCGCATCAGGCCGCAGGAGTCGAAGGTCCCCCGCTCGACCGCGCGCAGCGCGGCAGCCAGGCCCGTGCCATCGGGGTCGAGCCCGAGACTCTGTTTCACGCTCGCGCCCCACAGATCCGCGTCGATGAGTAACGGAGAGCCGCCGCGGGCGGCGAGTTCGGCGGCGAGGTTGACC
>CAMXUZ010000317.1 GCA_947251855.1 uncultured Ruaniaceae bacterium | reverse complement strand
GTAACGACCGTAGCCGATGCGCCACCTTCCCCGACGACCTCGGGCACCCGGCATCCGCAGGTAACACTCGACCGCGCCACCACGGCGTTCGATGACCGAACGTCGTAGCGCACCAACGAGCAGAAGCACGACGAGAACGACAAGAACGAGGAACAGGGCGGCCGAAAGCCACTGAGCGGATTCGAAAATGATTCCCAGCAGCAGTTGCTCCATCCCCAGCCGTTCCAGGTCGTGTTCTGTGGACGCTCCCTAGGCGACGTCCTCACCAGTGGCCCGCAAACGGCTGCGAGCCCGCCCGAGGGCGATGTCATCGCCGGACTCGGTCGCGTTCGTCAGTGCCGTGCGCGCACGATCCACATCGATGTCTTCGGCGAGTTCGGCGGTCTCGGCGAGGATGGAAACCCGGCCCTCACCCGAAACAGAGACGAACCCGCTGTGTGCGGCGGCCCGGATCTCGCCGGTTTCCCTCGCACCCAGTACGCGAACCACGGCGTCGTGGGCCAGAAGCGAGAGCACCGGGACGTGCCCGGGCTGGACGCCGATCTCACCTTCGACGGTCTTCGCGATGACCATGTCGCCCTCGCCGGCCCAAACCTCACGTTCGGGCGAGACGATCTCGACGAAAAGCTTTTTCGACACTGCCACAAACTCCTCGGCTGGCGGGTGGGTTCGACAGAGCCGCACCCCAAACGTGACACGGGTGCGGCCCCGTCGACTAGCCCTGCAGCTTCTCGGCCTTCTCCACGGCCATCTGGATGTTGCCGACATCGAGGAAGGCCTGCTCGGGCAAGTGGTCGTACTCACCGTCACAAAGAGCCTTGAAGGAGGAGATGGTCTCCTCCAGCGGCACGAACACGCCCGGGTTGCCGGTGAACTTCTCGGCCACGAACATGTTCTGCGACAGGAAGCGTTCCAGGCGACGGGCCCGGTTGACGATGATCTTGTCCTCTTCGGACAGCTCGTCCATACCGAGGATCGCGATCTGGTCCTGCAGGTCGTTGTAGCGCTGCAGGATCTCCTTGACCCTCTGGGCCACGTCGTAGTGCTCCTGGCCCACGTACTGCGGGTCGAGGATGCGCGATGTGGAGGCCAGTGGGTCCACCGCCGGGTAAATACCCTTCTGCGAGATCGGCCGGGAAAGCTCGGTCGTCGCGTCCAGGTGGGCGAACGTGGTCGCCGGGGCGGGGTCGGTGTAGTCGTCCGCGGGGACGTAGATCGCCTGCATCGAGGTGATCGAGTGGCCCCGCGTGGAGGTGATTCGCTCCTGCAGCTGACCCATCTCATCGGCAAGGTTGGGCTGGTAACCCACCGCCGAGGGCATCCGCCCCAGCAGCGTGGATACTTCCTGGCCCGCCTGGGTGAAGCGGAAGATGTTGTCGATGAACAGCAGCACGTCCTGGTTCTGCACGTCCCGGAAGTACTCCGCCATCGTCAGCGCCGAGAGCGCGACGCGCAGACGGGTCCCGGGTGGTTCGTCCATCTGGCCGAAGACGAGCGCGGTCTTGTCGAACACGCCGGCTTCTTCCATCTCGACGATCAGGTCGTTCCCCTCACGGGTACGCTCCCCCACCCCGGCGAACACGGACACACCACCGTGGTCCTGGGCCACGCGCTGAATCATTTCTTGGATCAGCACGGTCTTGCCCACACCGGCACCACCGAAGAGACCGATCTTCCCACCCTGCACGTACGGGGTGAGCAGGTCGATGACCTTGATCCCGGTCTCGAACATCTGGGTCTTGGACTCCAGCTGGTCGAAGGCGGGCGGCGTGCGGTGGATGGGCCAGCGCTCGGAAACCTCGTGCTGCTCACCCTCCGGGAGGTTGAGAGCTTCGCCGATCACGTTGAAGACCTTGCCCTTGGTGACGTCGCCGACGGGCACGGTGATCGCTTCACCGGTGTCGGTGACTTCCGCCCCGCGCACGAGGCCGTCGGTGGGCTTGAGCGCGATCGCGCGCACGATGTTGTCACCGAGGTGCTGGGCGGTTTCGAGGGTCATCTCGAAGGTGGTTTCTTCTTCACCCTCCGCCTGCATCGTGATGGTGGTCTTGAGAGCGTTGTAAATGTCAGGGATCGCATCGGGTGGGAACTCGATGTCGACGACGGGGCCGATCACACGGGCAATACGACCCACGCCCGGGCCAGCGTTCGTGGCCGCACCCGCTTCAGCAGTAGCAGTCATGTGTTACGTCCTTCTTCTAGCTCGCGGCCAAGCTATCGGCACCCGAGACGATTTCTGAGATCTCCTGGGTGATTTCGGCCTGCCTGGCCTGGTTGGCCAGACGCGTGTAGTTGTTGATGAGATCCTCGGCGTTTTCCGTCGCCGTGTGCATCGCCCGTTGCCGGGCAGCCAGTTCGGAGGCGCTGGCTTGCAGCAGGGAGTTGAAGATCCGGCTCTCGATGTAGCGCGGGAGCAACGCATCCAGCACGCCATCGGGGCTCGGCTCGAACTCGTACAGGGGCAGGGGATCCTCCCCGACCGGCGCGACGCCTTCGACAACCTCCAGCGGCAACATCCGGACCACCGCGGGTTCCTGGGAAACCATCGTGCGGAAGCGGGTGTAGACGACGTGGAGTTCGGCGACCCCACCCATGTCGATGGGGGCGTTGAAGGCGCCCACGAGCGTTTCCGCGATCTCCCGGGCGGTCTCCGCCTTGGGGTTGTCCGAATCGCCGGTCCAGCTGTGCTCGATCGGCACGCCCCGGAAGTTGTAGAACCCCACTCCGCGGCGGCCGGTGACGTACAGCACCGGGTCCTTGCCCTCTTCGCGGAGCTGGCCACGCAAGCGTTCCGCCTCGCGCAGGACCATCGCCGAGTAGGCTCCCGCCATCCCGCGGTCGGCGGTGATGACGAGGATCGCCACCCGGTTCGTGTCGTCCCGTTCGGTGAGCAGCTCGTGCTCGACGTCGGAGTGGGTGGCGACGGCGGATACGGCGCGGGTGATGGCCGCCGCGTACGGGAAGGCACGTTCGGCGGCGGCGCGGGCTTTCGCGATCCGGGACGCTGCGATGAGTTCCATGGCGCGGAACATCTTCTTCAGCGTTTCG
>CAMXUZ010000316.1 GCA_947251855.1 uncultured Ruaniaceae bacterium | reverse complement strand
TCGATGTAGGCGATCGAGATCCAGTTGAACGGTTTGAAGCGGCTGATCCGCCCGAGCCCGAAGATCGCGCCGAGCACGAATCCGATGAGGAGACCGGTAACGGAGACGAGCAGGGTGTACCAGAGCCCGGTCAGGAGCTGGGGTACGAAGTCCAGGACCCCGACCCAGTTGAAGTCCCACAGCGTTCTCATTCACGTACCTTACGTTCGAGGGAGCGTTCTTGGCGCTCAGGTTTTTGGGGGAGCCCCGAGCTTTCCTGGGACTCCCCCAATCGGGTTAACGCTGCGGATCAGCCGACCTGGGAGTCCGCGAGCTCATCGAGCCACTCGGGCTCGGAGCCGAACCACTCTTCGTAGATGTCGCTGTAGGTGCCGTCGTCGATCATTTCCGCGAGCGCATCGTTCATCGCGGCAACGAGGTCATCATTGCCCTGGGCGACGGCGATGCCGTAGTCCTGGGCCTCGAGCAGGTCGCCCACGACCTTGAGGCTGTCCTCCCCGGCGGTGAGGATGTAGTATTCAACGTTCGGAGCGACATAGAGGACGGCGTCCGATCCGCCTCCCTCGACCGAGAGGTAGGCCTGGTCGAGCTGTTCGTAGGTGTTCGGGGTGGCGCCCTCGATGTTCTCTTCGATGTAGTCGGCGCTCGTGGAGCCGAGTCGGGTGGCGATCTTCTTGCCCTCGAGATCCTCCACGTTGTCGATGTCGTCGTTATCGACGCTCACCGCGATGCGCAGACCGGACTTGTAGTACGGGCTCGTGAAGTCGACGACCTCGGCGCGTTCGTCGGTGATCGTCATCCCGGCGATGGCGATATCGAAGGTTCCGGTCTGCAGGCCGGGGATCATTCCGTCGAAGTTCGTCGTCTGCAGGTCAATCTCGAAACCGACCTTATCGGCGATGCCGTTGATGATGTCGATGTCGAAACCCACGTACTCGCCGTCTTCTTCGAACTCGAACGGTACGAAGGAGTTGTCCGTCACGACGACGTAGGAGTCATCGATCTCGCCGGCGGCTGCATCGCCCCCGCCCTCGCCGTCACCGCCTCCGTCCGTGCCACCGTCATCGTTGCCACCGCCACCGCAGGCGGCGAGCGAGAGAGCAAAGACCGCACTCGCGGCAACTATCGACAAACGTTTAGAGGATCGCACAAAAGTGTCCTTCCGTCGGGATCGGCATGACGCCAAAGTATTGCTTCAAGCTATAGGTAGCGTTTTGCCATGTCAACGCAAAGGATCCGGCGGCGCACAATCGTTATCGATAACTTATCAACGCGGGTCATTTCCTCAGGCCGGGAACAAGGCATCGGAACTGAATCGCCGTTTACTGATCGTTGAAGCTATTCATCCAGAACTCGCTTCGTGATTCGTGGGGAAAAGCGCTTCGGCCAGCGTTCGAACATCGGATGACCTCGGTGCACGCGTCGCTCGGGCGACGAGGAGCTGGTTCTTTCAGAAACCCATCATGGGGGCTCCCCGGGCCATGGCGGCAGGCGGCGGTTCCTCGACCTCGCCTGCTGGGTCCCGCTGCTAGTCGACGTCCGCCCGGAGGCGCAGTACCCAGCCGATCGCGCAGGAGACCACCGCGTAGGCGGCGAGCACCCCGAAGCCGGCGCCCATGCCGAGCGAGGCGTTCATCTCCGGCATCGAGGGGTCGGTCGCGGCCATATCGTTGAGCGCACTCGCCCCCACGAAGGAGTCCATCGCCGCACCGGGGAGGAATTTGCCGAGCGTTGCGCTCCATTCCCAGGCCTGGGCACCGATGCGCAGCACCGGTTCGATGAATTGGGTGAATCCGATCGCGAGCACGATCGCGAAGGCTTGGTTCTTGACGATGAGGCCGACCCCGAACCCGATGATCGCCCACATCGCGATCGCGACCGCGACGCGAAGGAAGAGCCCCCACGTCCCGCCCTCTGCCAGCAGGGTGGGGACGTCGTTGTAGGCCAGCACGGGCACCCCCGCCCCGACCGCGCCGAAGAGGCCGGCGAGCGCGAGGATGGCACCGACGATCGCGAGCGCGGCAGCTTTGCCCCCGAGGACGATCCCCCGGCGGGGTTCGATCGCGAACGTCACTCCCAACGTGCCGTGGCGCAGTTCGTTCGTCGCTGCGAGCGCCCCGAACACCAGCGGGATGACGTAACCGAACGTCGCCGTCGTGGAGTACACCGTGAGGGCCGCGGTGTCGGTGAGCGCGGCGGCGTCGGTCCCCTGCCCGGCGATCTCCCCGTAGAGGAAGGCGAACGGCGCGGCCATCATCGCCGCGTAACCGAGGAAGACGAGCGCGAGGATCCACCAGGTTTTCGTCGCGGTGACCTTCCGCCACTCCGATGAAAGGGAGCGGCCGAACCGAGCCATCATTGGTCACTCCCATCGGTCTGGGGTTGTTCTCCGACGAGTTCAAGGAACTTGTCTTCCAAACCCGCACGTTCCTGGGCGAGGTGTGTCAGGGCGATTCCTGCCGTGAGGGCCACTTCGCCGATCCCTTCCGGGTCGATGCCGGTGATCCGCATGCGTTCGGTGTGCTGGCCGCGCACCGACCCACCCGCGCGTTCGAGCGCCGCAGCGAGGGCGGCGTTATCCGCGCTTTCCACGGCCACTTCCGTTTCCGTTTCCAGCTCCTGGGGGGTACCGGCGAAGGCGAGTTCCCCGCGCCGGATCACGACGAGGTCGTCCACCGTCTGCTGTACCTCGCTGAGCAGGTGTGAGGAGAGGAGAACGGTGCGCCCCTCCGAGGCGAGGTGGCGCAGGAACAGCCGCATCCAGCGGATCCCCTCCGGATCGAGCCCGTTCGCGGGTTCGTCGAGGACGAGGGTGCCGGGGTCGCCCAGGAGCGCGGCGGCGAGCGCGAGTCGTTGGCGCATTCCGAGCGAATAGCCACCAGTCTTGCGATTCGCGTCCTTCGTCATTCCCACGAGGTCGAGGGCGTGGTCGACGCTCTTCTTCGGCAGCCCGATTCCGCGGCGGAGGATGTCGAGGTGGGCGCGCCCGGTGTGACCGGGATGGAATGCAGCGCTCAGGGCGGAACCGATGTCGAGCGCGGGCCGCTCCAGGGTTGTGTAGGCGACGCCGTCGAGGGTCGCCGTGCCGGCATCGGCGTGCACGAGGCCCAGGAGCATCGACAACGTTGTCGTCTTCCCGGAGCCGTTCGGGCCGAGGAAGCCCATCACCCGACCGGGCTGCGCCGTGAACGAAAGGTCTTTGACGGCCTGTACTGACTTGGGGTCGCCTTTGCGGCCGAACCGTTTCGACAGGTCCCGTATTTCTATCGTTGCACCGTGCGCCATGTATCCCCTTCCCGCACAAGAGCGTAGCGGAAACCCCCGATCCGCCCTAACGATTTCTCGCGCGCCGCTGCTGCCTTCCATCTGCTAGTCTGGCGCCCACACCGGCGGAGCAGCAGACGCCGAAAAACCTGAGCTGGCGGCACGCGCCCCAGCAGGTGCCGCCAAGAGAGGCAGCACCGATGAGCATCTGGTTGAAGAATCCCCTCGCCGTGCACGCCAGCGGCGACGCGGGCGGCGGCATCGTCATCGAGGGCACGAAGATCGTCGAACTCGTTCCCGCGGGCGGTAGCCCGGCGACGGCGATCGACGAGGTTTTCGACGCGTCCGGGCACGTCCTGACGCCCGGGTTGATCAACACCCACCACCACTTCTATCAGACCCTCACACGCGCGTGGCCGCCGGTGGCGAGCAGCAAACTCTTCGACTGGCTCGTCAACCTCTACCCGGTGTGGGCCCGGATCGACGAGGAAGCACTCGAACTCGCCACCACCCTCGCGATGGCGGAACTGCTGCAATCCGGGTGCACGACCACCTCCGATCATCACTATGTATTTCCCGACGGCGCGAACGTCACCATCGATACGCAGGTGGCGGTCGCCAGGGAGCTCGGGATGCGGGCGGTGCTCACCCGCGGATCGATGAGCGTCGGGGTGGAGGAGGGCGGGCTCCCACCGCAGCGGGTGGTGCAGGATCCGCACGCGATCCTCGCCGACTCCCGCCGCCTCGTCGAGACCCACCACGAGCGCGGAGCGGGCGCGATGGTCCAGATCGCGTTCGCCCCATGCTCACCGTTCTCCGTCTCCCGGGAGCTCATGGCCGCCACCGCCGAGCTCGCCGGCGAACTCGACGTCCGGCTCCACACCCACCTCGCCGAAACCCTCGACGAGGAGGATTACTGCCTCGACCGGTTCGGGTTGCGCACGGTGGACTACCTCGAATCCGTGGGCTGGCTCTCGAATCGCACGTGGCTCGCCCACGGGATCCATTTCGACGACGAGGAGGTGGCGCGTCTCGGCGCGGCGGGCACCGCCGTCACCCACTGCCCGAGCTCCAACATGCGCCTCGCCTCCGGAATCGCCCGGGCGGTGGAACTCGAGGACGCCGGCGCACCCATCGGGCTCGGCGTCGACGGGTCAGCCTCGAACGACTCCTCGAACATGATCCGCGAGGTGCGCCAAGCCCTCCTGCTCCAACGGCTGCGCTACGGGGCGGAGCGGGTGACCACGGATCGGGCGTGGAACTGGGCGACCCGCGGCTCCGCCGCAGCGCTCGGGCGCGAGGATATCGGCGTGCTCGAGGCGGGCAAGGAAGCCGATCTTGCGTTATTCAAACCCGAGGGGCTCGCCTTCTCCGGATCCCACGACCCGCTCACGGCGCTGCTGCTGTGCGGCGCGGAGGGAGCCGACCGGGTGCTCGTCGCCGGGCAGTGGCGCGTGCTCGACGGGAGGGTCGTGGGCCTCGATACCGAGGCGCTCATCGCCCGGCACCAGGC
>CAMXUZ010000315.1 GCA_947251855.1 uncultured Ruaniaceae bacterium | reverse complement strand
CGAGCGTGTCGTGCAGGGCCTCAGTGTTGCCGGTGAAGGTGAAGAACCGGAGATCCTCTTTGAGTGTGTCAACGCACGGATCGGGGCACACTTCTCCCGGGGAATCGGCCCGGTGACGGTGCCGTTGTTGCGTGGGGATCGTGCTCCCGTAGGCAGGCCGGTTAGGCAACATGCGCGCCACCCCCGAGATAGTCGGTGGCGTTAGTGACCGGTTTCAGCGCTTTGAGAAGGTCAGTGGTTTTGATCCGGATGTTGCGTCCGAACTTGACGGCTTTGAGTTCGCCGCGGGAGATCATCCGGCGCACGGTGTAATCGTTGACCTGTAGGAAGTCGCCGGCTTGCGGGATAGTGAGGAGCTGCTGCCCGTCGATGATGACAGGCGCGGGGTGCTCGGCTTCGAGCGAGATCGGGCGTGACATAAAAAATGCCTCCGGGTACGCGAAACTCACCCTTACCGCGATCTGGCTAATCGTGTTTGGGTCTGTACCCGTAAGGCAACGGCTTACGGCCCGTTAGTCTTGCGACTAAACTTCAGTGTACTACATGGACGTTCTTTAGATCTAGGGTCCCTTCAAGCGGCGTGCCGCGTTTCTTTTCAGCATACTTACGCAAGGTGGTATCTCTGAGGGTCACCTCTGGGCGGCGGCACTTAGGGCATGCCGGTGTTTTCCATGTGGTGCCACCGTCAGCGCGGGTGCGGGCTTCCACTGGCGAATGTTTAACGCGCCGTGACGCTTTCCCACCTCTGATTGAGCGGGTAGATTCGCTGGGCACGTGCGCCGGCATCTCCTTAAGCGGGGCGTCGGCAGGCCACACTACCGAGCCGGTTTCGGGGATCTCGGGCTGCCAGTAAATGCGGGCCAACTCTCGGGGTGCATGTTCCCCGCCCGCGTGCCCGGTGCAGACAATTCGCAACATGCTCACGCTTCATCTTCTCCAATAGCGGCATCTAATTTCGCGGTGAGTGCCCGGTCACGCTCGGCGGCGGCGTCCTGGTAGATCATGGCGGCTTTGATATCCGTGTGCCCACCACGGCGCATGAGTTCCTTCAACGTCGCGCCCTGCTGGGCGTAGAACGTCAAACCTGTGTGCCGTAGATCGTGAAACCGCATTCCCGGCTTCACAGCGTCACGTGCTGCTCGCCAGTACCGATCCAGGGCACTTTGACCGATCGGGCGGGCGCGGTTATGAGTGCTCGGGAACAGGGGTGCGGTCGGGGTGTCATCGACGTACTCGGCCAGGTGCTCGGCAACCATCTTCGCCACCTGGCCGGGCACATGAATCCGACGTTTCGAACCGGCTTTCGGGTCGGCGTAATCAGGCGGAGAAAGTTTCGAATGCCACTGCCGTTCGATGCTCACTTGGGCGGCATCGGTGTTGAGCCCGGTGAAGTCGCGGCGTTGCAGTCCGAGCAGTTCCCCTTGCCGTAGGGCGAGCCACGCGGCGAGCGGGATTGCGAGGGCCAGGTGATCGGGCATCAACGCTGTGAGTTCTCGCACCTGGGCAGGGGTGGCGGTGCGCTCCTCGAGGTCGTGCCCGTGTGCGGTGCTGCCTTTGCCGATCTTGACGGTGACGGGATTTTCTTCCACCCCTCCGGCCTCGGCAGTGATCGCGGCGTTGAACATCGCTCTAAGGGTGCGTGCGACGTTACGTGCGGCGGATGTGCTCGCCGTCTTGCCTTTGCCCCTTGCGGCCTCTATGACTGCTTCAACATGTTCGGGCGTCACATCCTTAAGGTTCATGTGCCCGATCGCGGCCAAGACGTGCGCGTTAAGTGTCGAGCGGTAGCTGCGGATCGTGCCAGGGGAGCGGGGCCGTTCAGAATCTGTTTCTAGCGCTTCGAGCCATACATCGGCCCACTGGCGCACGGTGATCGCTTCACGGCGTTCTTGTTCGCGTAGCGCTTTGAGTTGCCTGCGGCGTTCGGCGGGCGGGACGAAAGTGCCGAGCGCTTTCTGTGAGCGAGCGATATCGAGTACAGCACGGGCATCCTTCAGCGTGTCGTATGCGCCTAGTGAGTGTTGTTTGAAGTCCACGTATAGGCGCACGCGGTACTTGCCCTTCTCCCAGATGATGCCGGGTGGAAGTTTTTTCTTCGACACGCTGCGACCCTCCCTCTTGCGGTGCGGTTAATCTGCGGCTAGCATCAAGCATACTAGAGCACCTTGAAGCGCACTAGAGCAGATGGGCGGCACCGCTCGCAATCCGCGTCATAACAACAAAAACCCCGAGATCGTAATGATCCCGGGGTGTTGTCCGCGGAGGATGAGGGATTCGAACCCTCGAGGGCTTTCACCCAACACGCTTTCCAAGCGTGCGCACTAGGCCACTATGCGAATCCTCCAGGCGTTTAGAAGGATAGCCAATAATTTTAAAAATTCCGAACCGAGCCGACGTGATGTCATTCACCCCGAATTTGCACGTGCGCCAAACGAGGTAGACTACCAATCGACCCCTCGTGTGGCGTTACCTCACTGAACTCCCCCAGGGCCGGAAGGCAGCAAGGGCAGGTGGGCTCTGACGGGTGCGCGGGGGGTCCCTATTCTCTCCGGCGACGTCTCTATCGGCCGAGCCCCCATCGAGGCACTGCTGCTTCGTACGCACGATAATCGACGACGTCGCCAAGCAGCTTCTCCTCAAGTCTCGCCTTCGCGCTCAAGATCGCCCCGAGGCTGGCGGTCGCCAGGGCGTGCCGGCGCCCGCCGGTCGCGATCGTTCTCCCCACCGCCGCTGTGAAGATTCCGGCGTAGATCGGGTGGCGAAGCCTTGCGTACGGGCCGGAACTGCGCAACGTGGCCCCCGCCCGGGGAAGCGGAAGCGGCCGGAGATCGGGGCCGAGGGCAGCCGCTCCCGCCGCCGCGAGAGCCCCGCCACCAACGATGAGCCCCCACCCGAGCGCTCGTCGCCGTCCGGAGCGCCGGCACCGACGCTCCGGCAGCGCGAGCATACCCAGGGCGAGGAACTGCGCGGCGACCAAAGCGCGTGCACGAGCGTCACCGTTCACGTTCGCCCTCCGTTTCCTCCACATCAAAAACAACGAATCGAGATACTCACAACTGTGCCCTACTCGCTGGGTGAAAGTCAGCGCTTCGGCCTAGAGTGGGCAAGGTGGAAACCGTGAACACTGCCCTGTACCGCCGATACCGGCCGGATACGTTCGCTGACGTCATCGGCCAAGAGCACGTCACTGAACCGCTCGTCGCAGCAATCGACAGTGGCCGGATCAACCACGCTTATCTTTTCTCAGGTCCGCGCGGATGCGGGAAGACGACCTCGGCGCGGATTTTGGCCCGCTGCCTCAACTGTGCCCAGGGTCCCACGGGCAGTCCGTGTGGAGAATGTGACTCCTGCGTCGATCTCGCCCGCGGTGGGCCCGGTTCCCTCGACGTGGTGGAGTTGGACGCTGCGTCCCACGGGGGCGTGGATGACGCCCGGGACCTGCGGGAGCGGGCAATCTTCGCCCCGGCTCGTGATCGATACAAGATTTTCATCATCGACGAAGCGCACATGGTCACCACCCAAGGGTTCAACGCGCTGCTGAAACTCGTGGAAGAGCCACCGGAACACGTGAAATTCGTGTTTGCGACGACGGAGCCGGA
>CAMXUZ010000314.1 GCA_947251855.1 uncultured Ruaniaceae bacterium | reverse complement strand
CAGTGTGTTCATAACATTCGAAGGCGGCGACGGCGCGGGCAAATCCACCCAGGTCCGGATGCTCACCGATTGGCTCAATGCTCATGGCCGGCCCGCGGTGTCCACCGAGGAACCCGGAGGCACCGAGCTCGGCCGGGTGCTGCGGGAGCTGATTCTGTACGGGGAGGACATGGACCCCCGCACCGAAGCGCTCTTGTACGCCGCCGACCGCGCCCACCACATCGACACGGTCGTGCGCCCAGCACTCGCCGCCGGCAAGATCGTCGTCTCGGACCGCTATTTCGACTCCTCGGTCGCGTATCAGGGGGTGGGCCGGGGGCTGGGCGCGGAGTGGGTGGAGCGTTTGAACCTGTGGGGAGCGCACGAGTTGAAGCCGGGCCTGACGATCCTCCTCGATCTCGATCCGCAACGCCTTCCCGAGCGGATCACCCGTGACCTGGACCGCTTGGAGCGAGCCGGGCAGGAGTTCCATGCCCTCACCCGCCAAGCGTTCCTCGACCGCGCCGCCGCGGAGCCCGACCGGTTCGTGACGATCGATGCGGCACCCGGAATAGAGGAGGTTGCCGCGGCGGTTCGGCACGTGGTGCGAGAGCGACTGGGCATCAGCGAATGAGCGTGTGGGACGTCCTCATCGGCCAGGAGCAGGCCGCCCAGGTACTGCAACACGCGGCGGCGACTCCCGAGGCGATGACGCACGCGTGGCTCATCACGGGCCCACCGGGCTCGGGCCGTTCGATCGCGGCTCGCGCCTTCGCCGCTGCGTTGCAAGCCCCTACGGACGTGGAGGGAAACTCACCCGCCGCGCGCAGCGCGTATAACGGCACGCATGCGGACGTCCGAATTCACGCGACGGACAAGGTGCTCATCACCATGGATGAGGCGAAGGAATTGATCGAGGAGGCGCACCGCGCACCTGCCGTCGGGCCCTGGCGGGTGATCATCATCGAAGATGCCGATCGCATCGCTGAGCGCACGTCCAATGTGCTGCTGAAAGCGATCGAAGAGCCGCCGGAACGTACCGTGTGGATCCTGTGCGCTCCCAGCGCCCACGACATGCTTCCCACCATCCGTTCCCGGTGCCGGCAGGTGAACCTGCGAATGCCCCCCGCTCGGGCGGTGGCCGACCTGCTCGTGAGCGACGGCGTCGCCCCGGAACTCGCGCTCGAGGTCGCCCACGCCTCCCAGAGCCACATCGGAGTTGCCCGGCATCTCGCGACGGACGAGGAAGCCCGCGAGTACCGCGACCTGGTGCTCAGCATTCCCCAGCGGCTGCGTTCGGTGGGAGACGCCGTCCACCTCGCCGGTGAACTCGATGCCGCGGCCAAGGAACGCAGCAAATCGGCTACGGAAGAACGTGACGCCGAGGAACGCGCGAAGCTGTTGCGCGAGAGCGGCCTCGAGCCCGGAAGACCGGTCCCGGCGGCGTTGCGCTCGCAGGTGCGGGCGCTGGAAGAGGAGCAGAAACGGCGCGCTCGGCGGGCCACTCTCGACACGATCGACCGGGCGCTGGTCGATCTGCTTTCCTTCTACCGGGATGTGCTGACCGTGCAGCTGGGCAGCGACGTCGACCTCATCAACACCACGCGGGCGGAGGCAGTCCGGGAGATCGCCGCGGCGACGACGAAGGAGGCCTCGCTCCGGGCGATGGAAGCGATCACCCATTCCCGGGAACGGTTCGCAGAATTCACCTCGATCGCGCCGCTCCTGGCACTGGAGGCGCTCTTCATCCAGCTCCGGCACGTAGGATGACTCCCGTGCCCAAACCTCGCTCAACCCCCTCGCGCCCGCTCCTTGCCGTGATCCTCACCGGCGTGCTCCTCGCGCTCACCGCCTGCTCCCTGCCCGCACCGATGCTTCAACAGACGGACGGGTCTGCCGCACCCGCCCCCGAGGCGGGTCTCGAGGAATACTACGAGCAGACGGTCCAATGGGACTCGTGCGGGCAGGATTTCGAGTGCGGTGCGGTCACCGTGCCCATCGACTACGACGATCCGGGCGCAGGGACGATCGACATCCAGCTCAAGAAGTACGGACTTTCCTCCGCCGACGGGATGATCCTCATCAACCCCGGCGGCCCGGGCGCCTCCGGGATCGAAACCGTGGACGTGGCCCCGCACATCTTCACCTCCGAGCTTCGGGAACAGCGCGAGATCGTCGGATTCGACCCCCGCGGGGTGGGGGAGTCGGCGCCCATCTCGTGTTTTGACGACGAACAGCTCGACGAGTGGTACACGACCCTGTACGACGTCGAGACGGACGCGGGCTGGCAGGACTACCTTGACGCCGTCACCGAATACGTCACGGCCTGCGAAACGAATAATTCCGAGATCATCGGCCACGTCGACACCGTGAGCGCTGCTCGAGACATGGATGTCATCCGCGCGGCACTGGATATCGACCTTCTTGATTACCTCGGGTTCTCCTACGGGACTAAACTCGGCGCGACCTACGCGGACCTGTTCGGAGCGAATGTGGGCAGGTTCGTTCTCGACGGCGCTGTCGACCTCACCCTGACGAACGAAGAGCTCGGATTCGGGCAGGCCGAAGGCTTCGAGCGTGCGTACCGGGTGTTTCTCGACGACTGCTTGACGGGCCCGGACTGCCCCTTCGTCGGCAGCGTCGATGAGGCATACGAAGACACCCTGCAGCTCGTTGACGAACTCAGCGAACGCCCCATGGATTCGGGTGATCCCGATCGGCCGGTTACCGACGGCGATCTGCTGAACGCCATCATCCTCACCTTGTACTCCACCGACAACTGGCCACTGCTGAGCGGGGCGATCTCCGCGTTGCGCAGCGGGGACGGTTCACAGGTGAAGTTCCTTTCCGATTACGCGCTCGAACGCGACGAGGACGGGCACTACGAGCCCGGCGATGGCGCCCAGGTCGCGATCAACTGTCTCGACCACCCCAGCGACGAGGAGATCGACTATGACGAGGTGACGGCGGAAGCAGCCGAACTGGAGGACATCTCGCCGCTGTTCGGCCCCGCGCTCGGCTACGGTGAGGTCGCGTGCGCGAAGTTCCCCATCAAAACGGACTTCGGGCCTCGCGCGATCGACGCGCCCGAGGCACCGACGATGGTCGTCATCGGAACCACCGGCGACCCAGCCACCCCGTACGAATGGTCCGAAGCGATGGTGGACCAACTTGCGGACGCGGTGCTGCTCACCTGGGACGGCGAAGGCCACACCGCCTACGGCAACGGCTCCTGCATCGACGAGGCCGTGGACGAGTACTTCATCAACGGCATCCTGCCCGAGGACGGCTTGCGCTGCTGAAGGCGGCCGAAGGAGAATCCGGGAAATGAGGGCCGATGAATAATGAGAGGCAGACCTCACCGGTTTCGGTTTGGTTCCCAGCGCGCCGCCCAGTAAAGTAGGTGCAGCAACCGGCCCGGCGCTGGTGCGCCGCCTTAGCTCAGTCGGCAGAGCGTCTCACTCGTAATGAGAAGGTCGTGAGTTCGATTCTCACAGGCGGCTCAACGAAAACACTACCTCGAAACACCCCAAGAGCAGCCATTGGGTGAGCCATCTCGAAACTCACCGCTTTCCTGGCGCAGGGGCGTGCGTCTCGCAACGACCAGCAGGAAGGCGTACGCCCGCTCACTGTGAGGGGGCTCCACGCAATCAGAGTTGTGTCGATAATCCACGCCCTCGCTGGAGGCCGTCACCCAGTGTGGGAAGCACGCCCGGAACGCCCCTGCGCTACGGTGACGAATAATTCCGCATCGCTGCATCGGAGTCGAAGCACAGCAAGAATGCGGCGCGTTGCGAATTACCGGCGAGGTCGACGAGGGGTTCGGGCGAAAGAAGTGCACCGAGTAGGAAGACTCCCTTCGGGATGCCCGGTTCGGTCGGATGGCACGGGACGCAGGTGCGCGCCGTGAGCCTGCGCAAAGTTCTCATGGCCGTGCCCGGCCGCACGATCCGCTGCGCGGGTGATCCGCTGGAAAACGCGCAGAAGATCGCGGCGGTCTTCCAGGCCGACGGGTACAAGGCCGCCTCCCCGTCAGGCGAGTTTCCGATCCGTTTGACGTCTGGTTCGCACGCGCTGGAAATGCTCGGGTTCAGTAGCGAGTTCCTTTTCCCGCTGCTGGCCATCCCCGGTGTGAGGAAACGGGTGGTTCCCACCGAGGTGAGAATTCGGTGTCTCGGGGAGGACGCTCGGGAGACGACGCTCCGGGTCGAGACTCGTGCGCGAGGCGGTGCCGCCCGCGAATTCACTCCGAAGCGATTCGAGGAGCTGCTCGGTGACGCACTGACGGAGCTGCGTACCCGCGGTCGGCTCCTCAGCGTCGGCGACCTCACCGACTCCGCTCGAGAAGAGCACTAACGCCGACACTATAGAAAACCCGAGTTGTACATGCCATGCTCAAGACATGGCACCACTGTCCTACCACTTGCACGGCACCGCCGAGAGGCCAGTTCTCGTGCTCCTGCACGCCTATCCACTGGATTCCCGGATGTGGGACGGCGTGATCTCCCACCTACATGCCGAGGATCCTGATCTGCCGATCCTCACGGTCGATGCGCCGGGGTTCGGCGATTCCCCCGAGGGGCCAGCGGTATCTGAACAGGTTGACGGCGATGAGGAACCTTCCCTGGACACGTTCGCCAAGGCTCTGGACGCCACGCTCAGCGAGCTGCAGATCGACGAGATCGTGCTCGCCGGCCTCTCCTTGGGCGGCTACGTCGCGCTCGCCTACGCAGAAGCCTACCCAGAACGAATCCGCGGGCTCGGGCTGCTCGACACGAAAGCCGAAGCGGATGAAGAACCTGCGCGTAAGGTTCGCCTCACAACCGCAGCGAAGGTCATGACCGAAGGGACTTCGGCGATCGAAGGCTCGCTCAACAACGTTCTTGGAGCCACGACGCTCGCCCAACGCCCCGACGTCGTGGAAGAAGTCCGGAAAGAAATCCTCGCCGCCCCACCTGCCGCGGTGGCGTGGATCCAGAAGGCGATGGCCGCCCGGCCGAGCCGGCTCAACGTGCTCGAACGCCTGGACGTGCCCGCGGTGGTTCTGCGCGGCGATGAGGACTCCCTTAGCTCCGCGCAGTCCGCCGATGCCATGGCGACGGCGTTGAGGGTCGCGGCACCCCGCTTGGGCGGCATCGGCGTCGTCACCCTGCCCGGAGTGGGTCACATGAGCGCGAACGAAGCTCCCGAGCAGGTGGCCGGGGCGCTGGCTGACCTCTACGCCCGTGTCGCCGCCTCTTAGCAACCCCTTCCCAAATAAAGCCGCCAGAACGTAACGTCAGGGGATGGATGCAACAAGTTTCATCACGTGTGAAAGTGACCGGCTCGCTTCTGTCCTCGCCTCGCTCGATCCCACCACGCCCTGCCCGAGCTGCCCCGACTGGACTGCCCGCGATCTCATCGCCCATCTCACCCACGTCCACCATTTCTGGGCGACTTTGCTGACGGAGGACATCCGCTCCGATGAGGATGCGTCGCGAGTCGAGGACAGCGCGCCGGAACTTCCCGAATCGATTGACGAGATTCTGCCCGTGCGTGCCGCTGCGACGCGCGCGCTCACGGCGGCGCTCGACAATCTTGACGACGCAGAACCGCGGTGGAGCTGGTGGCCGGCGGATCAGACGGTCGGGTTCACGCGGAGGATGCAGGTGTGTGAAGCGGTGATGCACCGGGTTGATGCCGAGCTCGCCGCGGGGCTCGATCCGAGCCCGATCGACAGGGACGTCGCCGCACACTGCCTGAGCCATTGCGTTGACGTGATGTGGGGCTGGTTGCCCGACGGCGCATCCCACACCTCCCGCGGGATCGCGCGAATCGAGTCCGACGGCCAGGAGTGGTTCATCGACGTCGGCGACTACCCCGGCTCGAGCGGCGCCCCCGTCCCTCGGGCTGAGCGGGCGGCCGAAGGCGCTGAACCGACCGTGGAGATCGCGGGTGATCTCGACGAATTGGCGCGCTGGGCGTGGGGTCGCGGCGGCCAGGTGATGATCACCGGCGACCACACGGGAATCGCGGCGATGGAGCGACTCATCGCCGCAGGAATCCAATAGCCTCGCTGCGGGGCGCGCGGCCGCCGTCGCCCTGCCCGGCAAGTGAGCAGATGCGCATTCACCGGTGACAGCGGGTAGGTTAGAAGCCGTGGCGCTCACACTTTCAACTTCGCTCCTCGACGACCTTCGTGACGCAAATTCTGGTGAGGTGGATGCCACGCCTCGCCGCAGGGCCGAGTATTCTACCGACGCCTCGAACTACCGCCTGTTGCCGCAGGTCGTCGTCTTCCCACGCACGTGCAGCGACGTCGTATCGATCCTGGAGGTCGCCCGTTCCCATGCCGTACCCATCACCAGCCGGGGCGGGGGAACCTCGATCGCGGGCAATTCCATCGGCGAGGGGATCGTCATCGACTTCTCCCGGCATATGAACGCGATCCTGGAGTTCGACCCGGTCAACCGGCTCGCCCGGGTGGAGCCGGGTGTCGTGATGAGCGATCTGCAGGCGCTCGCTGCGCCGCACGGGCTGCGGTTCGGCCCCGATCCCTCCACGCAGAACCGCGCGACTTTCGGCGGGATGATCGGCAATAATGCCTGCGGCCCGCGCGCCGTCGCGTATGGGCGGACTGCGGATAACACCGTTTCGCTGGAGGTCATTGACGGGCGGGGCCGCGAATTCACGGCCGGCAAGGGGCTTGGCCCCGTCGCGGGTCTGGATGATCTCGTGCAGGCAAGCCTCGCCACGATTCGCACGGAATTCGGGCGCTTTTCCCGGCAGGTGTCCGGCTACTCGCTCGAGCACCTCCTACCGGAGAACAAGAAGGACCTCGCGAAGTTCCTCGTCGGCACCGAGGGCACGCTCGTGACCGTCACGGAGGCGACCCTTGCGTTGGTGGAGGTGCCCAGTTCCCCCACGTTGGTCGTGCTGGGCTACCCCACGATGGCGGAAGCCGCCGATGCCGTTCCCGCGATGCTCGAACACCGCCCCGTAGCGATCGAAGGTTTCGACGCGCAACTGGTTGAGGCCGTGCGGGCGCAGGGCGGAAGCGCCATCCCCGAACTTCCTGACGGCGCTGGCTGGCTATTTGTGGAAGTCGCCGGTGAAACCGTGGCCGCCGCCCACGCGCGCGCCCGGGAGCTCGCGGCTGATGCCGGAACGACCGCGGTGCGGATCATTCCTGCCGGCCCAGAAGCAGCTGCGCTCTGGCGGATCCGTGCCGACGGCGCGGGACTCGCCGGGCGAACCACCGAAGGCAACCAGGCTTGGCCGGGCTGGGAGGACGCCGCTGTTCCGCCGGAGGCGTTGGGTGCGTACCTGCGGGAACTCGAGGATCTCATGGCCTCCTACCGAGTCACGGGAATGCCCTACGGCCACTTCGGGGACGGCTGTATCCACCTACGGATCGACTTCCCCCTCGGCGCCGGCGAGACGGCCTATGGGCCCGAGG
>CAMXUZ010000313.1 GCA_947251855.1 uncultured Ruaniaceae bacterium | reverse complement strand
ACACGGCCGCGTCAGCGCGCGCCGGAGCCGCCCCGCCGGCGCGGGTTTGCGCACAGCCCCACCTCGAGGACCGCCTCGCACAGGAGACCGATTCGGCCGGCACCCCGCCCCTACCGATCGACCAGCGTGACCTCGAACGAGTACAGATCCGGGCGATAGCAGTGCCGCCCCATTTCGATCGTCCGGCCGGTGTTGTCGAACGCGACTCGCGTGACCGTGAGCACCGGGGCCCCCTCGTCGATCTCGAGGACCTTCGCTTCCTCCTCCGTTGCGGCTCGGGCGCCGATCGTCTGCTTCGCGACCCGGAGGGAGACCCCTTTGGATCGAAGGATCTGATAGAGGCCGTACTTCTCCAGGTCCTGCCGAGAGATGTCGAGGAGCTCCTCGGTGAGCACGTTCTCGAGGATCGCCAACGGCACGTCGTCCCCCATCCGCAGGCGCCGGATCTGCAAACACTCGCTCCCGGCGGGCACGGCGAAGCGGTCCGCCTCCTCCTCAGTGCACTCCCGCACCTCGTGGGACAGCAGCACCGTGGATGGCTCCTTGCCCGACCGCTTCAGGTCATCATGCAGACTCGTGAGGGCGACATCGCGGTTCACCCGGCCCTGCACCACTTGCGTCCCCACACCGCGGCGACGCACGAGCATCCCCTTGTCGACGAGCTCCTGGATCGCTCGCCGAATCGTCGGGCGGGACAGCCCCAGGCGCGCCGCGAGCGCGATCTCGTTCTCCAGGCGAGCGCCGGGAACGAGAAGTTCATCGTGGATCGCCTGCTCGAGTCGTTGGGAGATCTGGAAATACAGGGGAATCGGACCGTTTCGGTCAAGATCCATAAAAACGGTCAGTGGGAGCACCGTCTCCTCGAGCTGCGCCATCAACAGCCTCTCTTTACAATCGCTACGTTCAGTCGGCCGTCGCCGATTAAGCCATTTGATCGACTCTGAGCACGGCCTTGTCATTTCTCGGACGCTTTGTCACGAGATATTAACATCTCATAGGGCCTACGCCGCGTAAACAGAGTCTCGACCAGCTTCCCCTCGAGACCGATCGGCGCATAACGTGAGGTGCACCGCGACGCGCAGAAGCGCACGGGCCTGCGGAGTTCCGGCTGGTAACATCGTCGAGGATCCCCTGATTCGCGGATCGGCAACGCGTACACCTCGGCGAAAACTCAAGGCGCGGCGAGGCGGCCGGCCGCACGCCCTGCACGTGGCCACGTCCCAACAACTTCCACCCGCTTCACCTTGACGGACTTTTGTCCTAACATTAGGATGTCATCAAGTTTACGAGTAGAAACGCGGTGCAACAATGATGTCTTCACCCTACGACGTGCTCACGATGGGCCGGATCGGGATTGACCTCTACCCGTTGCAAGGGGGAGTGGGGCTGGATGAAGTCGAGACGTTCAAGCGCTACCTGGGCGGCAGTGCGACCAATGTCGCTGTCGCCGCCTCACGGCATGGGCTGAACGCTAGTGTCATCACCGGCGTCGGCGCCGATCCCTTCGGCCAGTTCTGCACGGCCGAAGCCGCCCGCCTGGGCGTGGACACCTCCCACATCTTCATCGATGACACCAACCCCACGCCGGTGACCTTCTGTGAGATCCACCCGCCGGATCACTTTCCCATCTACTTCTACCGCTTCCCCAAAGCTCCCGATCTGAATATCGAAGACAGGCACCTGGACCTCGATGCGGTGAGGTCGAGCCGAGTGTTCTGGTTGACGGTCACGGGGCTGTCGGAAGAACCCTCACGCGGGTCGCACTTCACCGCCTTGAAGGCCCGTGGACGCAAGACCCACACGATCCTCGATCTCGATTACCGGCCCGTGTTCTGGGACTCCACACAACACGCCCGCGAGCAGATCCAAGCGGCGCTCGAATACGTCACGGTCGCGGTCGGGAACCAGGAGGAGTGCGAGGTCGCGGTGGGCGAGACCGATCCGGTCCGCGCCGCCGACGCCCTCCTCGAGCGCGGCGTACAGATCGCCATCGTCAAACAGGGACCGGACGGGGTACTCGCCAAGACGGCGGATGAGACCGTCGTCGTTCCGCCCCACTTCGTGGAGGTGGTGAACGGCCTGGGCGCCGGAGACGGCTTCGGTGGGGCGTTGACCCTCGGACTGTTGCGGGGCTGGGGCCTGGAGGAGACGCTGCGCTTCGCGAACGTTGCCGGCGCGATCGTCGCCTCGCGGCACGAGTGCTCCACAGCGATGCCCACCACCGACGAAATCCATTCGATCCTAAGGAAACCCTCCGCATGATCGGCGCCAACGTCCCTGCTCTTCAGACAGAAGACTTCACCCGCATACGCGAGGTACGCGCCTCGGCGCCGGAGAAGATCGCTGAAGCACTCGCCAATCGTCAGCAACGCGAGGTACCCACGAGCGGAAACCTCTTCATCGTCGCCGCCGATCACCCCGCCCGCGGTGCACTCGCCGTCGGCGGGAATCCGTCGGCGATGGCGGATCGCTACGACCTGTTGAACCGGCTCGCCTACGCATTGCGGCATCCCGGTGTTGACGGCGTGCTCGCCACCCCCGACATCATCGACGACCTCGCCCTGTTGGGCCTACTTGAGAACAAGATCGTCGTGGGATCGCTCAACCGTGGCGGGTTGTACCGATCGTCCTTCGAGATGGACGATCGGGTGACGGCGTACGACATCCCGGCCATCGTCCGGGACCGGCTCGATTTTGCCAAGACCCTCCTTCGGATCAACCTCGGGGACACCGGCTCCCTCGACACGATGATCGCGAACCGGGACGCGGTGAACGCGGCGGCAGCCGCCAAGGTCCCGATCATGCTCGAGCCGTTCATGACCGCCCGGGCAGGCAACAAGTTCGTCAATGAGCTCACCGCCGAGAGCGCGATCCAAGCGATCTCCATCGCATCAGCCCTGGGAACGAGTTCTGCATACACGTGGCTGAAGCTTCCGCCGGTGGACAATATGGAAGCGGTCATGAGATCCACCACGCTTCCCACCTTCATCCTCGGCGGAGACACCGGTGAGACGCCCGAGCAGCTCTATGGCCGCTGGGAGCACGCGCTGACACTTCCCGGAGTGAGGGGCCTCGTCGTCGGACGGTCCTTGCTCTATCCCCAAACCGACGACATCGCTACTGCAATCGATCGTGCCGCCGCGCTCGTACACGGCGACGGATTTTAATCAAGGAGAAACAATGGCAGATCTGACCACCCTTTCGCACTGGATCAACGGATCCGAGGTCGCGTCCCAATCGGGCCGCTACGCTCCCGTGTACAATCCGGCCCTCGGCGCGCAGACGAAGCAGGTCCCCCTCGCCAACGAGGACGAGATCACGGCGACGATCCAGGCGGCGCACGAGGCGTTCCCTGCGTGGCGCGACCTTTCCATCTCCCGGCGCCAGAGCATCGTTTTCCGGTTCCGGGAACTCCTCAATGAACGCGCACAAGAGCTCGCGGCGATCATCACCTCCGAGCACGGCAAGGTGATCTCCGATGCTGCGGGCGAAGTGCAGCGCGGGCTGGAGGTCGTTGACCTCGCCTGCGGCTTCCCGCACCTCATCAAGGGCGGGTTCTCCGAGAACGTCTCCACCGGCGTGGATGTGTACACGATCAAACAACCGCTCGGGGTGGTGGGGATCATCAGCCCGTTCAACTTCCCCGCGATGGTCCCGCTCTGGTTCTTCCCCATCGCGATCGCCGCGGGCAACACCGTGGTGCTCAAACCCAGCGAGAAGGTGCCCTCGGCGGCGCTGTGGATGGCGGAGCTGTGGAAGGAAGCGGGTCTTCCCGACGGCGTCTTCAACGTTCTGCACGGAGACAAACTCGCCGTCGACGGCCTGCTGGAGGCCCCCGAAGTGCGTTCCATCTCGTTCGTCGGTTCGACCCCGATCGCGCAATACATCTACGAGAAGGCCGCCAAGCACGGCAAGCGGGTCCAGGCCCTCGGGGGCGCGAACAACCACATGCTCGTACTCCCCGACGCCGACCTCGACCTCGTCGCCGACCAGGCGATCAACTCCGGGTACGGTTCGGCCGGGGAACGGTGCATGGCCCAGTCCATCGCGATCGCCGTCGAGCCGGTTGCCGATGCCCTCATCGAGAAGATCACCGAGCGGATGGAGAACCTCAAGGTGGGCGACGGCCGGGAGAACCCCGACATGGGCCCGCTCATCACCGC
>CAMXUZ010000312.1 GCA_947251855.1 uncultured Ruaniaceae bacterium | reverse complement strand
GCGCAGGCGATCGCGAGCTGCGCGTCGGTGAGGTCCACCCCGGCGCGCAGGGCCGCGAGCGCCTGGAAGGGTTTGAGGGAGGAACGCGGAAAGAAATCGATGTCGGACCCGCGGGAGAGAACCACGTCCCCCGCCGGGTTGGTCACCCGCATATGCCCGCTGTGCACGCCTTCGCAGATCCCGCCCCGCCACACGGCGGCTAGGGGCTCACCCGCCACGGCGGCGGGTGAGCAATTGTCGCTCACCACGAGCGCCACCCATCGGAACCGCTACCGCCCCGGGGCCGCTTCCCGTATTCCTTGAGCGCGGGGCGCACGTCGGTCAGATACACCCCTGCCCCGACCAGCGGGAGGATCGTGAGCAGCAGGCTGGCGCGCCCGCCGCCTCCCCCGGTGGGGATCGAAAGGAATGACAGCAGCGTCGCGCCGCCGGTGATCGCAAGCCAGAACACCTTCGTGCGCTTATCGGCCGCGATGAACGTCGCGGGTTTGGTGACGGCGGCGTGGATGAGGGAGAAGAGGCTCAGCGCGAACGCCGCGGCAGCGAGGATGAGCAGCAACCACCCCTGGATCTGCGGAATGAAGTTCACGCGTCCACCTTACGCGCACTCAGCCGCCGCGCTGAAGGTTCGGCATCCCGCCCGCAGGACGGCGCAAGGCGGCGCGATCGATCTGCTCGGGCCGCCCCTCCCCTTCACCTTCGCGATTGACGATCGGCTCCTGAGAGGCGGCGATGCCGCCGGCGAGCAGATCGATGTCCTCGGCGGTTCCCCGGCGGATCAACGCGAGCGCGATCGGCCCGAGTTCGTGGTGCTGACCGACGGAGGTGACGGTACCGACCTTCCGTTCCCCTGCCACGACGTCGTCGCCCGGTTCGGGGAAGGTGTGTTCGGAACCATCGAGGTGGAGGAACACCAGGCGCCGGGGCGGTTTGCCCATGTTGAACACCCGCGCGATCGTTTCCTGCCCCTTGTAGCACCCCTTGTGCAGGTGCACGCCGGTTCGGAGCCAGTCGAGCTCGTGCGGGATCGCGCGGTCGTCGACCTCGCGATTGTGCCGGGGTCGCCAGGAGGCGATCCGAAGCGCTTCCCAGCCCCACGCACCGGCCATCCGGGCACCGGAATCGATCGCCTGCTTCACGACGGTGCCGAGGTCCGCCCGCGGCACGAACCACATCGCGGCTTTCCACTCCTGCCCGGGGTGGGGGGCGGCCGGGTCGGTGTACTGGGTGGACCCCTCGGCGACCGTGGGCCAGGGATCGCGCCACACGGGGAGCTCCGCGCCGTCGGCACCCACGAGCACCGGCCCGTCCTCGCGGGTACCGATGATGGCATAGTCGGCCATGGCAACCTCCACCTGATAGGTGAAGCGCATCCACTCCAGGAATTTCACGAGCGCTTCACCGCGGCCGGAATCGGCGATCAGCCACGCGGTCTCGCCGTCGTCGTACACCTTCGCTGCGTGCTCGATCCGCCCGTTCATGTCGAGCAGGAAGAACTCGGTGGAGGAACCGGGAGGCAGTTCTTCGAACATCTGCGTGGAAAGCGTGTGCAACCACGTCAGGCGGTCCGGGCCGGTGATCGTCACGACGTCCAGGTGGGACAGGTCAACGAGCGCCACCCCCCGCGAGAGGGCCCGCTGTTCGATCAGCGGTTCACCGTAGTGCGCGGCCACGCCGAGGTCCGGCTCGCCACTTCCGACGACCGCACCCCGCGAAAACGAAAAATCTAACAGTGGGCTACGGTAATCAGTCATATTCCTAACTCATTCGTTGTAAACGCCCCGAGGAGTACGAGGCCATTTCGTGGCCGAACGCCGCCATGTCCGTCGCCCACATGAGCTCTCCGCCCACGAGCCCGTACATGCGCTTGACTGCGGAGATCTCCGCGCTGGTTTCGGTGCGCGCGATGACGTCGGAGACGAGATCCACCCGGGGCCCTTGGACCGCGCCGACGAGCACGCTGACGTGCCCGCTGGGTTCGGCGAGGAGCACTTCCAGTTCCGAGCGCGGCGGTTTGTCACCGTCGGTCGGCTCCCCCTGACCTCCCGGGGCGACCCGCCAGAACCCGGACTCGGTCGCCCACACGTCACCCGCGACGAGGTCGGCCTGGTCGACCTTGGTCTCCAATCCCGCGAGTTGCCCCTCCAGCAACCAAATGGTCGAGGCATACGAGAGGTAGGGACCGCCGTCGTGGCTGAAGGTCGTTTCGACGACGATCGGCCGCTCGGGGATGTTCTCGTAACCGAGATAGCCGGGCCCGCGCCACGAGCCGACGAGCCAGGCGAGCGGATAGACCTCGGGGGCGAGGCCTTCGGGGAATTGGAAAGACATGGTTATCGCCGGCGATAGAGCCGTTGGACGACGAGCACCGCGAACGCCGCGACGCCGACCCCTGCGGCGATGACGAGGGCAACGAAGATGCTTTCAATCATGCGTCCACTCTACCCCCGATAGGTCAGGGCATGTGCAAGAGGACCCGGCCCAGGATGTACACGGGCACGCCGGATACCGCGACGGCGATGAGCGCTCCGGCCAGTGAGGGCAGCGCCGCGTCCGAATCGCTGTATTCGCCGAACAGGTAGTGCACGGAGGCAACGACGAGCCCCGCGGCGAGCCCGATGAGGCCACCGGTGATGAGCGTGAGTTCTTCCAGGCCCTGCCCCATGCCGAGGCCCGCGCCGCTCGCGGCGAGGATCGCGAGGAGCACCGATCCCCTTGCCTTGATCGGTAGGGCGGTGGCGATCGCCGCGGCCGCGAGGCAGACCGCGGCCAGAAGAAAAAGAGCGGGAATGAGGGAGGGGTTATGAAGGAAGCTGCGGACAAAGCCGCGGCCCTTCTGGAAACCGGCCGATGGGCGCTTCTTCGGCTGTTTGTTCGTTTCGTTCATTTCCGGCCTCCCGTCCAGATATAGCCCATGCCACGCACCGTGCGGATATAGGCGTGATTTTCGTCTTCAATTTTGGCGCGCAGCCGGTTCATGGTCACGGTGAGGGTGTGATCGTCCACGAAATTCCCGCCGCTGTCCCAGAGCCGTTCCAGCAGAAGCTGCCTGGTCAGGATGTTCCCCGCGTTTTCGGTCAGCACCCGGAGCAGCTTATACTCGTTGGGGGTG
>CAMXUZ010000311.1 GCA_947251855.1 uncultured Ruaniaceae bacterium | reverse complement strand
AGCACCCCTCATCCCACTCCTCGCACGCCGTGTGCGCGAGGTGGAAGCACGCGCGTCTCGCGGCAAGCTCGGACCCACCAACCGTACGCGTTTCCAAGTCATCGCGATGTTGGTACGCGACGAACGATCCCGGATCCGCGCTGACGAATCCCTCTCCGGCGGCGCCCGGAGCGAGCTGCTCAAACGCCTCGATGGGATCGCGACGATCCTCGCTCGCACCGCCACCCGCGATACGTCGGTCTTGAATCTCCTCGACCCCGAGGCCGAGCCCAGCCGCGCCGCCCAAGAGATGCGCAACGAGTGGTTGGAGTCGGTGGGGATCGAACTGACCGAGGAGCAACGGCGCATCAAGGACGTGCTGCCCAAACGGGTGATCTCCGCCTCGATCGCCGAGAAGCAGGTCGTGCCCGCAAGCGTCACCCAACGGCTTCGAGAAGTCGCCTTCCAGGCTCCGGTGTTCACCCACAACTCCGCCAACGGCAGCGGCCCGCTCGCGGGGTGGGAACTGCTCGACCCGCTCTACCGCGCGTTCGAAGAAGGTGCCGGCGGCGGCAGCGCGACGATGCCTCTGCCCCCCTTCCCGCCGATCGATCAGTACTCCCCGCAGGACCGGGAACTCATGCGCCACCAGGTGCGCTTCCTCGAATCCGTCAAAGCCGGGCACCGGCAGTTCCTCCTCGCCGACGAACCCGGGTTGGGCAAGACCGCGCAGTCGGTCGTGGCCGCCTCCATAGCGCAGGCCTTTCCGCTCCTCGTCGTGGTCCCCAACGTCGTGAAGATCAACTGGGCCCGCGAGGTCGAGCTGTGGACCCCGGGGCGAACGGTCACGGTCATCCACGGCGACGGCGATGAGATGGACGCCTTTGCCGACGTCTTCGTCATCAACTACGAGATCCTCGACCGACACCTGGGGTGGATGAGTGATTTCGGGTTCAAGGGAATGGTTGTTGACGAGGCGCACTTCATCAAGAACCTCACCTCGCAACGATCGCAGAACGTCCTCACGCTCGCCGAACAGATCCGAAGCGAGGTCGCCGATCCGCTCCTCATCGCGCTCACCGGTACCCCGCTCATCAACGAAGTGGAGGACTTCCACGCGATCTGGCGTTTCCTCGGCTGGATCGATGAAGACGGTCCCCGCTGGGAACTTCGGGAGCGGCTCGAGGAGATCGGCGTCACCCCGGCAGACCGGAAGTTCTATCCGGCCGCCCGGCGCGCAGTGATCGACCTGGGGATCGTGCGGCGGCTCAAGACCGACGTCGCGAAAGACCTCCCGGCCCGGCGCGTGGCCGACATGCCCGTGGAGTTGGATGACGAACTCGGCCGCTCGATCCGTCAAGCGGAAAGCGAGCTCGGCCGCCGGCTCGCCCAGAAGTACCGTGCGCTCATGGAACACCAAGGGCGCAGCGTCGACACCGACAGTGATCTTGAGCTCATGCGCATCGTTGCCCAGCGCGAGTTGGAGTCCTCGAAGAACACCAAGTCGGGTGAGAACGTGTTCACGATGGTCCGCAAGATCGGGCAGGCCAAGGCGACGCTCGCCGCGGACTACACGGTGCAACTGGTCCGCTCCGTCGGCAAGGTCGTCTTCTTCGCCAAACACATCGACGTGATGGACACCGCGGAGGCGCACTTCGCCGACGCCGGACTCAAGAGCGTCTCGATCCGCGGGGAACAATCCGCCAGTGTGCGCCAGAAGGCGATCGACGCGTTCACGAGCGACCCGGAGGTCTCCGTCGCCGTGTGCTCCCTCACCGCAGCCGGGGTCGGCCTCAACCTCCACGCCGCCTCGAACGTCGTTCTCGCGGAACTCTCCTGGACCGCGGCCGAACAGGCGCAGGCGATCGACCGGGTCCACCGGATCGGTCAGGAGCAACCCGTCACCGCGTGGCGGATCCTTGCCGCGCACACGATCGATACGAAGATCGCCGAACTCATCGACTCCAAAGAGGGCCTCGCCGCGCGCGCGTTGGACGGCTCCGATGAGGACATCGTCGACACCTCCACGGTGCAGGTCGACGCACTCGTACACCTCCTTCAAGAGGCGCTCGAGCTCAGCTCCTAGATTTACAGAAGCTCCAACTTGCTTAATTAAGTAAGGATCGCCTAACCTAACTCTCGGTGAGAGTCGCGCTTCGCGGCGGCACCGACCCCGAGCGAACTGGCTGGGGCTTGTATAAATCTTCAAGGAGACCAAGTGCGTCAATCACTTAGGAAAAACGGGGGCCTTCGGAACAAGGCGTGGATGACGGCGACCGCATTCGGCGTCGGCACGGCAATGCTGCTCAGCGCATGTGGCGGCACCACCGAGGAGGCCGAGTCCGCGCCGGCGGAGGCCGGGGAGGAACCGGAAGCAGAAGGATCGGAGCCGATCGAGGTCGAAGACAACTTCGGCACCCACACCCTCACCCCACCGCTTGAAAGCGTCGTCGCCACCGACAACCGCACCTTCCACACCTTGGACGACTGGGGCGTGGAACTCTCCGCCGCGGCGGTCTCGCTCATGCCCCCGGGGCTCTCCTACGTCGAGGACTCCTCGATCACCGACCTCGGATCGCACCGCGAACCCGACCTCGAAGCGGTCGTGGCCGCCGAGCCGGATCTCATCATCAACGGGCAGCGCTTCGCCCAGTACAAGGAAGACTTCGAGCAGCTCGCGCCCGACGCGGTCATCCTCGAACTCGACCCCCGCGACGGCGAGGACTACGCCGATGAGCTCATCCGCCAGACGGAGGTCCTCGGCGAGGTGTTCGGTCACGAGGACGAGGCCGCTGAGATCGTCGCGGACTTCGAAGAATCCATCGAGCGGGCCACGGCCGCCTACGACTCCTCCGAAACCGTCATGGGAGTCATCACCTCCGGTGGCTCGATCAACTATTCGGCGCCCGGTTCGGGCCGCGCGCTCGGCCCGATCTTCGACGTGCTCGGCCTCACGCCGGCGCTCGATGTCGACCAGTCCTCCACCGATCACCAGGGTGATGACATTTCGGTCGAGGCGATCGCCGATTCCAACCCCGACTGGGTGCTGGTGATGGACCGGGACGCCGCACTCGGGGAGAACAGCGGTGAAGAGTTCACGCCTGCGAATGAATTGATCGCGGAATCCGCGGCGCTGCAGAACGTCACCGCAGTGACCGAGGAGCAGATCGTCTACATGCCGCAGTACACTTACCTCGACGAAGGGATCCAGACCTACACCGAGTTCTTCAACAGTTTCGCGGACGCGTTAGAGAGCAAGCAGTAGTCGGCTAATTTCAATGGGAGACACACACAACTGATCGGTGGGCCCGCGTTCCGGCGCGGGCCCACCATGGTGCTGCTATGGCTGAATCAACCCAGGCTCCGATCGACGAGACCCGCGACGGTGGTACTCCCCCGGCGCGCAGCGCTCGCGGCAACGCGATCGCTCTCAGCATCGGAACCTTGCTCACGCTCGGGCTCGTCGTCGCTTCGCTCTTCGTGGGCGAGTACGACATTTTCAACGCTGCTGACGGGGCGGAAATGTTCGGCGTCACCCGCGTCCCCCGCACCATCGCACTGGTGCTGGCCGGCGCGTCGATGGCGATGTGCGGGTTGGTGATGCAGGTGCTCACGCAGAACCGGTTCGTTGGGCCCACGACGACGGGGACGACGGAATGGGCCGGACTCGGGCTGCTCATCACGATGATCCTCTTCCCCCACTCCTCCCTGCTGGTGAAGATGACCGTCGCGGTCATCACCGCGTTCATCGGAACGATGATCTTCTTCATGTTCCTCCAGCGGGTGACGCTACGCTCATCGGTCATCGTGCCCATCGTGGGGATCATGCTCGGCGCGGTCGTCGGGGCAGTTTCCTCGTTCTTGGCGCTCTCGACGAACATGCTGCAGAGCCTGGGGATCTGGTTCGCAGGCTCCTTCACCACGGTGCTCAAGGGGCAGTATGAGCCGCTGTGGGTCGTGCTCGTCGTCGCGGTCGGAGTGTTCATCGCTGCCGATCGGTTCACCGTGGCTGGGCTGGGAGAGGACATAGCTAAGAACGTGGGGCTCAACTACCGTCAGGTCGTGCTCCTGGGCACCGGGCTCATTGCAGTAGCTACGGGAGTTGTCACGGTGGTCGTGGGGAATCTGCCTTTCCTCGGCCTCATCGTGCCGAACGTCGTCGCGATGTTCCGAGGCGATAACCTGCGAACGAACCTGCCCTGGGTGTGCCTGCTGGGGATCGCGATCGTCACGGTGTCCGACATCGTCGGCCGGATCATCATCCGCCCCTTCGAAGTGCCGGTTTCCCTGATTCTTTCCGTGGTTGGCGCCGCCGTGTTCATCACGCTGCTCCTGCGTCAACAGCGAGGACGTTCACGTGTCACCAGGTAATGCGCCCGTGCAGGCCCGACGGACCACCCCTCCCCTGGCGGATCGGGACTCGGAGGACTTTCAGCGGCCCATCTACAAACCGATGCGCCCGCCCGCGACGCGTCACGCAGGGGCGCTCCGAGACAGCCGCGCCTGGTACCGCTACTGGATCATCCTCGGGGTGATCTTCGCGCTCAGCGTCTTCTTCGCAGTAGCGACCCTGGTGTGGGACAACCCGATGCCGGTGGGATCGGAAGGTTTCTGGCTCATCTCCAAGATGCGCCTGGTGAACCTCTTCATCATCCTCATCGTCGCGTTCTGTCAGAGCCTAGCAA
>CAMXUZ010000310.1 GCA_947251855.1 uncultured Ruaniaceae bacterium | reverse complement strand
CGCCGGCAGCCGGGGAATCCGCTTGAGCATCCGGTACCCGCGCGGGCTCACCCCAGAATCCAATGCTTCGCCCTGGCGCCCGCCGAGGCGGAGCACCCGCGCGACCTTCGTGAGGTCGAGCAGCTCGATAGAACTCAGTGCGGCGAGCCCGCCCAGGACACGGGTTTCGGTGACCTTCTCATCCAATTCCACGTAGTCGCGGATGAGGACGGTGAGGTCGGGGCCGATGCCGGAGAGCATCTCGTCGAACTGCAGCGCCAGGAGGCGCCCGTTGGTTCCCAGTTCGAGAAAATAGTCGTCGATCTCTTCAGAGATCCGGCGCACCATTTCCAACCGTTGAGCAACCGTGACGACGTCACGCACCGTGACGAGGTCTTCGATCTCGAGCGCCGATAGGGTACCGGAAACCTCGTCCAACCGGGTCTTGTATCGCTCCAACGTCGCGAGCGCCTGGTTCGCCCGGGAAAGGATGATGTCCGAATCCTCGAGCTCGTGGCGTTGACCAGCGACGTACAGCGCGACGATCCGCATCGACGCCGAGACGGAGATGACCGGCAGGCCGGTCTGCTTCGCCGCCCGTTCGGCCGTGCGGTGCCGGGTGCCCGATTCGCTGGTTTCGATCCGCGCGTCGGGAAGGAGTTGGGCGGCCGCGCGCATGATCCGGTTGCGTTCGGGGTCGATGACGATCGCGCCGTCCATCTTCGCCAGTTCCCGCAAGCGCGTGGCAGAGAATTCCACGTCGAGGTGGAATCCCCCGGACGCGATCGTGTCGACGGTGTCGTTGTGACCGAGAACGATGAGCGCACCGGTGCGCCCCCGCAGGATCCGCTCCAGCCCGTCGCGCAGCTCCGTGCCGGGAGCCACCGAGGCCAACGCTTCCCGAAGCTGATTAGGCAGTTCGCTCAAACCCGCCACCTTTCTTCCGCGCGCTTCCCCCTAGTCTATGGAGCGCCCGCGCGGTTCGGAGCGGGACGAGCGGCGGGCCCGCGGCCGAAGGTCACAGGCGAGGTCTACGCTGAGGGCATGAAGTCTCGGGCGCAGTACGTGTGTGAGGAATGCGGATGGACCACGATGAAGTGGGTCGGTCGGTGCGGGGAGTGCCAGGCGTGGGGGAGCGTGGTTGAAACGGCCGCCACCTCGGGCGTGTTGGCGGCCACGACCGTCACCGCCCCGGCGGTGCCCATCGGTCAAGTCCCCGCGAACGCAGCTAGCTTCTACCCCACCGGAGTCGGGGAGTTCGACCGGGTGCTCGGCGGGGGAATGGTGCCGGGCGCGGTGGTCCTCCTCGCCGGTGAGCCCGGAGTCGGCAAATCCACGCTCCTGCTCGACGTCGCCGCGAAAACCGCCGAGTCCGGCACGACGGTGCTGTATATCTCCGGGGAGGAGAGCGCGGCGCAGGTGCGCTTGCGGGCCGAACGGATCGGCGCGTTACACAAGAACCTGTACCTCGCCTCAGAGACCGACCTCGGCCGGGTGCTCGGGCAACTCGACGCGATCAAGCCCGGGCTCTTCATCCTCGACTCGGTGCAGACGATCGCCTCGGAGAAGGTTGATGGCGGCGCGGGCGGGGTCTCGCAGGTCCGGGCGGTGGCGGGCACGGTCATCAGCGCCGCGAAATCGCGTAACCTCCCCACGATCCTCGTCGGGCACGTGACGAAGGACGGCTCGATCGCCGGCCCCCGGGTGCTCGAGCATCTCGTCGACGTCGTCTGCCAGTTCGAAGGGGACAAACACGCCCAGTTGCGGATGGTGCGGGCGGTGAAGAACCGCTACGGCGCGACCGACGAAGTGGGCTGTTTCTCCCTCGACGATGACGGCATCCACTCCCTCGCCGACCCCTCCGGGCTGTTCCTCTCCACCACCCGGGCCGGGGTGACCGGCAGCTGCGTGACCGTCACCTTGGATGGCCGGCGGCCCTTGACCACCGAGATCCAAGCCCTCGTGGCCGAATCGGCCTCCGGCTCCCCGCGCCGCACCACCCAAGGCGTCGACTCCTCCCGGGTGGCGATGGTGCAGGCGGTCCTCCTCGCCCAGGCCGGGGTGAATGCTGGCGGGAACGCCGATGTGTACGTCTCGTGCGTCGGGGGAGCGAAAGCGAACGAACCGGCCGCCGACCTCGCGATCGCGCTCGCGCTCACGAGTTCGACCATCAACCAACCGTTGACGGACAAACTCGTCGTCATCGGCGAGGTGAGCCTCACCGGGGAGCTCCGCCCGGTGGTGGGAACCGGCCAGCGGCTCGCGGAGGCGCGCCGGCTCGGGTTCACCAAGGCGATCGTGCCCGAACGCACCGACGGTCTGAAATCGCCCGAAGGGATGAGGGTGCGCGGCGCCCGAACGCTCCTCGAGGCGTTGGAGATCGCCTTCCCGAAGAACCCGGAGACGGGCACGCGCAGCGTCATTCCCATCCAGCCGTTCGTCGTTGCCGAGCACCACCGGGAGTTCAATAACTGACGAAGGCCCGGGCGTGACCTCGATGCACAGAACAACCAGCCCCCGAGGCTAGGCCGAGAGCCACCTGCGGAAGGCGGTGAGCGAGTACGGGCGGCCGAGGAACTGCGTCACGAGCTCCGCCGCGTCCCGCCTCCCGCCGGGAGCGAGCACCTCGTCGCGGTATCGAGCGGCGAGGTCGGGGTTGAACAGGTCGCCTTCGAAGGCGGAGAACATGTCTTTGGCGATGACGAGGGACCACATGTAGGTGTAGTAGCCCGAGGAGTAGCCATCGAGGTGCCCGAAATTCGCCATCATGTGCGTGCCGGGGATGTACTCGAACAACGAATACTGTTCCTGCAGTTCCACGAGCCGCCCGGTGAGGTCGGCGACCGGCTCCACGTGGTAGGTGTAGGAGAGCGCGGCGTAGAACATCTGCGTGAGGGCATCGAAACCCTTCCCGAAATCCTCCGCGGCGCGCATCTTCACGGCGAGATCCGCCGGTAGCGGCTCACCGTCGGCGTTGATCGCGAAGGTCGCGAGGACGTCCGGATCCCACGCCCACTCCTCGAGCATCTGACTGGGAGCCTCGACGAAATCCCATTCCGTGGCGACGCCGGAGAACCGGGCGTAGCGGCCCCGGCCGGCGAGTAGGTGATGCAGAAGGTGGCCGAATTCGTGGAACAGGGTGACGACGTCATCGTGATCGAGGAGCCCGCGGCCGAAGTTGCAGCCGAGGACCCCCTCGGCGAGCTGCACTCCGGCGATCCCGTCCACGAGGGAGAACTGCGCCGCGTGCCCGAACTTCCCCTCCCGGGGGTGCAGATCCAGGTAGGCCCGCCCGAGCGGGATGTCGGCCTCGTCACCCGAGACGAGCGTGACGTCGTAGGCCTGCACATCCTCATGCCACACGGGTACCTGCACGCGGGTGAACTGGATCCCGAACAGCCGCTCGGTGAGGTCGAGCATTCCCCGCACCACGCGATCGAAGGAGAAGTACTCGCGGACTTTCCCCGCGTCCACCCCCAGCCGTTCCTTCCGCACGAGTTCGGCGTAGTAGTCCTTATCCGCCAGCGATACCGCCCGCGCGTCGGGATGATCCTCCCGCAACCGCTCCAGCACGATCGCGTAGTCACGCTCGGCGCTCTCGCGGGCCATGTCAGCGACGTCGTCGATGAACTCCTTGATCGCGGCCCCACTGCCGATCATCTTCACCTCGGCGTCGTAATCCGCCCAGTTCTCGTACCCCACGAGTTCGGCGTGCTCCCGGCGCAGCGCGAAGAGCTCGCGCAGTACAGCATCGTTCTCGGGCCAGGCCCGGTTGAGGAACTCCTTCCGCAGCGCGTGCCGGGCTTCGCGATCGCGGGCGAAGGTGAAGAACGGAACCGCGTCGGGGTAGTCGGTAGTGACGGTGACGACGCCGCCGCGGGCCGGGTGTTCAGCTATCCAGTCCTCGGGCATCCCCGCCAAGCGGCCTGCGGTGAGGTCGATCGAGCGCACGTCGTTTCGGATGTTGCGGGCGAAGTCCTGGGCGAGGAGGAGCATCCGGTCGGCTATCTCCGCGATCCGGGCGCGGGGCTCCTCGTCCTTACCCACACCCGCGCGGCGGAAATCGCGCAGAATTTCCCGCAGCAGCCGGGCGGACTCCTCCGACAGGCCATCAGCGTCCGCGGCGCGGAACACCTCATACAGCTCCGGGTCGAGGGACATCTCGGTGACGAAGCGGTCGACCTCCTGGAAGGTCGTCTCCCCCTCGCGGCGCGCCGCGGGGTCGGTGTGC
>CAMXUZ010000309.1 GCA_947251855.1 uncultured Ruaniaceae bacterium | reverse complement strand
GGGCCGGCCGTGGGTGGTGTGCCCCCACGACCGCTCCGACCCGGACGCAGAGCTAGCGGTGCGCCACCTCGCCGCGGACCTGGGGGCCTCACCCGTGACGATGACGGCACCCGAGCACGACCACGCCGTCTCCCTTGTCTCCCACGTCCCCCAACTCGTCTCCTCCCTCGTGGCCGCCCGGCTCGTCGACGCTCCCGAAACGGCCCTCGGCCTCGCCGGTCAGGGGCTGCGCGATCTCACCCGGATCGCGGCCTCGGACCCGAAGTTGTGGACGGCGATCATCACCGGAAACGCCGGTGCGATCCGGGAGATCCTACGCGCGGTCCGCGATGATCTCGACGGTCTGCTCGGCGCCCTCGATCGGGGCGCGGAAGATGGACCGCTGGCGGTCGGGGCGATGCACACGATCGCCGCGGTGATGAGCGCCGGTAACGACGGCGTGAGCCGCATCCCCGGCAAGCACGGGGGCCGACGCAAACGCTACACCGAGGTGGTCGTGCTCGTGCCCGACGAACCGGGCGAACTCGGGCGCTTGTTCAGCGAAGTGGGGGAGATCGGCGCGAACATTGAGGACTTTTCGATGGAACACTCACCGAAACAGAAGGTCGGAATGGCAAACGTCTCTGTGCTACCCGCTGTAGCGGAAGAACTTGAAACCGAGCTCACGAACCGAGGATGGCGGGTGGTCGCGAAATGACGACCGTAGCAATCGATGGCCCGTCCGGCTCGGGCAAATCAACGATCTCGCGCCGGCTCGCCGAGGAATTCGGCATGGCCTACCTCGACACCGGGGCGATGTACCGTGCGGCCGCGTGGTGGTGCATCAGCCAACTCGTCGACCTCGCCGATCAGGAGGCGACCCTCGCCGTCGTCGAGACCATTCCATGGCGGATCAGCACCGACCCGAAGAACCCGCGCTTCATCGTCGACGACATCGACGTGACGACGGCGATCCGCACGACGGAGATCTCCACCGTCGTCTCCCAGGTCGCCACGAATCTTGGGGTGCGGGAATGGATGAAGAACGAACAACGCCGGATCATCCACTCCGCCCCGCAAGGGATCATCGCCGAGGGGCGGGACATCACCACCGTCGTCGCCCCCGATGCCGACGTTCGGATCCTCCTCATCGCGGATGAGAGCGCGCGTCTTGCACGCCGCGCGAAGGAACTCCACGGTTCCGCTGCCGAGGAGGTACTCGCTGCAACCGCGGACCAGGTCCTTCGCCGCGACCGCGATGACTCGACGGTCTCGAACTTCACGGTCGCGGCCGATGGTGTGTTGACGGTCGATTCCACCGAGCTCAGCCTGGAGGAAACCATCGACACCGTCAGGAGCCTCATCTCATGACGGCCGAGCCGACCCCGGGCCAACAGATCCGCCCGGAGCACATCCGGCGATGGGGTCCGAAGTGGTCCCGGCGGGTCGGGCAGATCCTCGCGTTCGGGATCTGGAAGACCAAGGTGATCGGCGCGGAGAACCTCCCTGCCGAGGGCCGGGTCATCGTCGCCGCCAACCACACGGGGATCATCGACGGCCCGCTGCTGCACGGCGCTCTTCCCCGTGGTTCGCATTTCATCATCAAAGAGGAGGCGTTCACCGGGGTCATCGGGTTCCTCATGCGGGGGGCCGGGCAGATCCCGGTTGACCGCAACAGCGGCCGCGCCGCGCTCGTCACCGCGCTCGCGCTCCTGGGCGAGGACCGACTCGTGGGAGTGTTCCCGGAGGGCACCCGCGGCCGCGGAGACGTCTCCGACGCGAAGGCCGGTGTCGCGTGGTTGGCCGTTCGGTCCGGAGCACCGGTGGTGCCCGTGGCGATCCTCGGAACCCGCAAGAAGGGCGATAAACGTTCCTACATCCCCGGGTTCCGGCGCCGGTTGTACGTGTGGATCGGCAAACCGTTCCACCCGGCGAATCCCGAACTCAAGGGCCGGGCCGCGATCAACGAGGCGATGGGGCAGGTGCAGGCACACATGAGCGATCACGTCGAACACGCCATCGCCCGCACCGGAGTCGACCTACCCGACGACGCCTGAGACAATACCTATCGTGACTACTGAGGAATCCCGCGACGAGGGTCTTCGCGCCGAAGCACTCCGGGCCGGCCTAGCCGAGTATGACCTCGACGAGGAGGACCGCGCCCTCCTGGAACTCGGGGACTCCCCGGAAGCGATCCACGCCCCGGCGGGCCCCTTACCCGTCCTCGCCGTCGTGGGCCGCCCCAACGTCGGCAAGTCAACGCTCGTGAACCGGTTCCTCGGCCGGCGAGAAGCGGTCGTGCAAGATACCCCGGGCGTGACGCGGGATCGGGTCTCCTACACGGCGGAGTGGGCAGGTAGAGGATTCACCGTCGTCGATACTGGTGGCTGGGAGCGGGGCGCGAAAGGGCTCGCCAAACAGGTCGCCGACCAGGCCGAAGCGGCGATCGAACTCGCTGACGCGGTCGTGTTCGTCGTCGACGCGACCGTCGGGGCCACCGACGCCGATGAGCATGTGGTGCGGTTGCTCCGCCGCAGCAACAAGCCAGCGATCCTCGTGGCGAACAAGGTCGATAACGCGCAGCTCGAGGCGGACGCGCTCGCGCTGTGGAACCTCGGGCTCGGCGAACCGGTGACGGTCTCCGCGCTGCACGGGCGCGGCTCGGGGGACCTGCTCGACCGCGTCGTCGATGCCTTACCCGAGGTATCGCAGGTGTCCGCGCCGATCCCGCAGGGCCCTCGCCGGGTCGCGCTCATCGGCCGACCCAATGTGGGCAAATCCTCGCTGCTGAACAAGCTTGCGGGGCAGGAACGCGCCGTCGTGGATGACGTGCCGGGAACGACCCGCGACCCGGTCGATGAACTCATCGAATTCGGCGGACGCGACTGGTGGTTCGTCGATACCGCCGGTATCCGCCGCCGCGTTCATCAAACCCGGGGGGCGGACTTCTACGCGTCCCTGCGCACCCAGTCCGCGCTCGAAAAGGCCGAAGTGGCCCTCGCGCTCATCGACGCGTCCCAGCCGCTCACCGAACAGGATGTGCGGGTGGTTCAGCAGGCGATCGATGCCAGGCGCGCCCTCGTGCTGGTGTTCAACAAGTGGGACCTGCTCGATGAGGACCGCCGAGAGCTGCTCGAACGTGAGATCGATCGGGACATGGGGCAGATGCGATGGGCGCCGCGAGTGAACCTCTCCGCCAGGACCGGTTGGCACACTGATCGCCTCGTGCGTGCCCTCGACACCGCCCTGCAGGGGTGGGAGACACGCGTGCCCACGGGCCGGTTGAACGCCTTCTTCGCAGAACTCGTCGCCGCCCACCCTCACCCGGTGCGCAGCGGGAAACAGCCGCGGGTGCTGTTCGCGACGCAGGCCTCGACCCGGCCGCCTAGGTTCGTCATCTTCGCCACGGGCTTCCTCGACGCGGGCTATCGCCGCTTCATCGAACGTCGGCTCCGGGAGGATTTCGGTTTCGAAGGCTCGCCCATCTCCATCAGCGTTCGGGTGCGCGAGAAGAAGCGCCGTTAAGCGCCCCACTCCGTCGGCGGGCCGAGCCACAACAGGAACGACACGACCGCGAACACGCCGATGATTACGACGACCGCGAGTGGGATCGGGTAACGCAGCGCGAACCGAAGCACGCCGGAAAGCCTCGTGTGGTCCCGGGGATCCTCGCTGCGTTCGGTGCGCCAACCGCCGGTGAGCATGCCCCGCCGCTCGAGCCACACGTCGAAAGGGTAGGTCGCGAACGGAATCACCGCCGTCGCCACCGCAGCGATGACGTGCCGAAGCCGCCAGTGCTGGTTCACCCCGACGAGGAGCGCGACGAAGGCGTAGGTGACGAACACGATCCCGTGGGTGAGGCCGAACACCCGGACCGGCCAGTCCCCAAGTTTGAGAATGTACTTGCCGACCATCCCGAGGATGAGAAGCGCCCACGTGACCATCTCGGCGATCGCGACGATCCGGTAAATCCTGCGCGGGGTCAATGACGTCGTAGACACCCGGCCATCGTAAGTCATCTAGGCTGTCCACGCCCGCCAGAGGCTCGCGTACTGTCCATCTGCGGCGAGGAGTTCCTCGTGGCTGCCGAGCTCGACGAACCGCCCCTGGTCGATCACGGCGATCCGATCGGCGTCGTGAGCGGTATGCAACCGGTGCGCGATCGCCACGATCGTTCTCCCCCTCGATGAGCGCACTCATCGTCGTCCCCACGTTCCGCGCCGTGGCGGGATCGATGAGGGAGGTCGCTTCATCCAGCACGAGCGTGTGCGGGTCCGCGAGTAAGAGCCGGGCGAGCACGATCTGTTGGGCCTGGCCCGGGCTCACCTGGAGGGCCCCGGAACCGATGACGGTGTCCAGGCCGGCAGGAAGCTGGCACACCCACGCGCCGGCACCGACGGCTACCAGCGCCTCCCGGACCTCCTCATCGCCGGCATCTTCCCGGGCGAGCACGATGTTATCGCGCAGGGCCCCCGGAAGATGTGATGTTCCTGGGTCACCAATGCCACCTCCCGGCGCAGGTGTTCCAGGGGGAGGCCGGTCAGACTCGACCGTTTCGGTGAGGGTGGAGTTGATCTGGGAGTAGCTCGCGCCCTCGTACAGGTAGGCTGCCGGAGCTGCCTTGAGGTAGCGCCGCAGTTGGCCGGTGAACAGCGCCGCCATGATGGTCGTAGGAAGGGCGAGTAGCCACGAGTTGAGGAGCATCGCGGCGAGGGTGAGCAGCACGGTGGTGACGGCGATGATCCCTTCGGGCAACGCCCACCGGACGGCGGTGCTCATCGAGGACACGTCGCGGGTCACTCGCGTGACCAAGGTCGCCCGGCGACGCCGATTCCACCCGGCCCAGCGGCAGACGTAGGATCGTGCGCACCACGTACTCACGTGCTTCGGCGAGGACCCCCTGGCCGAGCACGGCGGCGGCCCCGCGGGCACTGAACGTGACCGCCGTCTGTAGAAGCACGACGATGATCGCCGCGGTCACCAGCGAGGTCGTCGCCCCGCCCCCTCGCACGGTGTCGACGAGGTCACCGAGCAACCGCGGCACGATCAGCCCAGCGAGAGCGGCCGCGGCGTTCGTACTGATGAGGGTGAACAGCATCATCGGCCGGCGCCGGTACCGTGCCCGCCGGCCCTCCTGCAGCGCAGGCCTGTTCGTCGAGGCCGGTGCCCACGTCTGGGCGGAGTCGTGTTGGATGTGGGAGGGCAGATGTGACCTAAGCATCGCGGGCGCTTTTCACCGTGGGCACGTCCCCGCCCCGTAAGACGATGTTGCGATAATCCGGGCAGGAGCCGAGCAGGTCAACGTGGGTGCCCCGGGCGGCTGCCCGGCCCTCCTGCAGCAGCACCACCTCGTCGGCGCGGTGCAGCAGCACGGGGGAGGAGGTGACCACGATCGTGGTCTGGCCCCGGCGCATCTGTGGGAGGCGCCCGGCGATGAGAACCTAAGTGTGGGCATCGACCGCGCTGGTGGGCTCCACGAGTATGAGGATGGGCGGCCGTGCTGCGTAGGTGCGAGCCAGCACGAGTCGTTGGCGTTGCCCGCCTGAGAGGCCACGGCTACGTTCTTCCGGCACTCCTTGCCATCCACCGGGCACGGATTCGTAGACGTCCTGCGCGGCGGCCGCCGCGAGCGCCTCTTCGGCCCGCGCGCGGGTGAGGGCTCCCTCGGGGTCGATCGCCCGCTGAAGGGTACCGGCGAAAACTGCCGGCTTGGCATCGTGGAGGAAGATCGTTCTGCGGACGTCCCCGAGAGGAGCTGCGGCGAGGTCGACCCCGCCGAGTTCCACTCCCCATGGGCGAACTGCCCGGTCAGCGTCCTGTTTGTTGGCGGCGCGCCGCGCTGCGGCGCTCTGCTTCCGGGCGGCCCGGGCTGACGTGC
>CAMXUZ010000308.1 GCA_947251855.1 uncultured Ruaniaceae bacterium | reverse complement strand
TCGGTGAGGACGACGGCGCCGGGGATGCCTGCCCGCGTGGCCCACGTCGGGGGTGCGGCGGGGGCGTCGACGCGCCACGTCGTCGTGTCGGTGTGGCGTAGTTCCGCGATAGTTCCGAGGGCCACCATGTGCCCCGCGCGGACGATCCCCACCCGGTCGCAGAGGCGTTCCACGAGGTCGAGCTGGTGGGAGGAGAAGATCACCGGCACCCCCGCTTCCGCGCGTTCCCGCAGCACGCCGCTCATCACGTCTACGGCGACGGGGTCGAGCCCGGAGAACGGTTCATCGAGGATGAGCAGGTCCGGGTCGTGTACGAGCGCGGAGGCGAGTTGCACGCGTTGCTGGTTCCCCAGGGAGAGCTTCTGCAGTTCGTCCTCCCGGCGGGAGGCGACGCCGAGCACCTCGGTCCAATGCTCCATCGCCGCGTTCGCCTCCTTGGATGTCAGGCCATGCAGCTCGGCGAGGTAGACGAGCTGATCGCTCACCTTCATCTTCGGATACAGGCCCCGCTCCTCGGGCATGTATCCCACGCGGCGCCGTAGGTTGAGGTCCATCGGCCGGCCACCGAAGGAGACCGTTCCGGAATCGGCGGTGAGAACCCCGAGGGCGATGCGCATCGTCGTCGTCTTGCCCGCCCCGTTGGAACCGACGAATCCGAACAGTTCGCCCTCGTTCACCGTGAACGTCATATCAGTGAGCGCGCGAAGCGTCCCGTAGGATTTGTTCAGACCCGAGATTTCCAGTCCTGGCATTCGCTCCCCCGTGAAGTTTTCGAGGTTCCCCACCCTAGTGGGTTGAGAGCGAGTTGTTGTCACCGGTTTTCCGCGCGTCGCACTCCTCGGTACGGCGGAATCGGCAGGGGCGCGGTGAAAGCGACCCAACCGCGGGGCGCTGAGGCGGATCCGGGGCGGTTTTGCGGTGACTGTTGCGGTATTGCGCACCCAGGTTCGGGGGCGGTCGAGATCCGGGGCGGTTTTGCGGTGACTGTTGCGGTATTGCGCACCCAGGCGCCGCGAGCGGGGGCGCAGAGCGGTCGGAAGGGGAGACCGATCACTCTTGGCGAGATTTCCAGGTGCGCCCGAGCGTCGGTTCGCCTTCCATCCCCCGCAGACCGTTCCAGGCGAGGTTGACCAGGTGCGCGGCGACCACTTCCTTCGACGGCGACCGTTCCTCCAGCCACCACTGGCCGGTGAGGGCGATCATCCCCACGAGCATCTGCGCGTACAGCGGCGCCGCCTCCACGTCCATCCCACGGCGATCGAACTGCTCGGCGAGGAGGTGCTCCACCTGCGTGGCGACGTCGCCGATGAGGGAGGAGAACGTGCCGGTGGCTTGAGCGACCGGCGAGTCGCGAACGAGGATCCGGAACCCATCGGTGTTCTCATCGATGTAGTCCAGGAGTGCGAGCGCGGCTCCCTCGACCGTGATCCGCGGGTGCCGCCCCGTAGTCAGCGCCGTGGTCAGGGCGGTCAGGAGGGTCTCTACCTCCCGATCGACGATGACGGCGTACAGCCCCTCCTTACCTCCGAAGTGCTCGTAGACCACGGGTTTGGATACTTCCGCGCGGGCGGCGATCTCTTCCACGGAGGTGCCGTCGAACCCCTTCTCGGCGAAGAGCGTGCGCCCGATCGCCAGGAGCTGTTCGCGGCGCTGTTGGCCCGTCATCCGGGGGCGGCGGGGGGTAGAGGTCACACTTCCATCATGCCGCATCGGGCCAGGGCCCGCGGATGTGGGTGATGTCACGGCGCGGCGAGGGGTGCCGAAGCGGGTGTCGGTGGTAGGCGAGGTTTTCCTTGGCACAGCGCGGTTTCCTCGCTCTGCGGCGGGAACGGCGCGCGGCGGGTGCCTCGACGCGGGCCTCCGGGGATGTCCGGGGCGGAGCCGGGGGAATTTCGACGCGCTTGGGTAAACGCGCTACCATGGCGGCACCCACGAAACGGGTATTCCGCCCTGGTGTAATGGCAGCACGACAGCCTTTGGAGCTGTGAAGTCTAGGTTCGAATCCTGGGGGCGGAGCTGGACGGGAACCTCATGCACCTCGGCTTCCACCTCGGGAACTGTATGAGCGGATTCGGACGGAAAATGTCGATCTCTTGGCTAGAGTGGGAGTCGTGAGCGAAAAGCCTGCCGCTGTCATCATCCTTGCCGCGGGGCAGGGGACACGGATGAAATCCACGTTACCGAAGGTGTTGCACACCATCGGGGGCCGAAGCCTATTAGGGCACGTGATCACCGCCGCCCGCGGCACCCAACCCGAGCACGTAGCGGTCGTCGTCCGCCACGACCGTGACGCCGTCGCCGCCCACGCCCGGCACGTCGATCCAGCCGTCACCATCGCCGACCAGGATGAGGTGCCGGGAACGGGACGCGCCGCGTGGTGCGCGATGCGCGCGCTGCCTTCCGATCTGCGGGGGCCGGTGCTTGTGCTCGCCGCCGACGTGCCCCTGCTCGACACGGAAACGCTTACCCGCCTCCTCGCCGAGCACGGGGACGGGGGAGTGACGATCCTGTCCTCGATCGTTCCCGATGCCCGCGGGTATGGGCGCATCATCCGCGACGACGCGGGTGGGGTCGCTCGGATCGTGGAGGAGAAGGACGCGACCGCCCAGGAGCGCGAGGTGCGGGAGATCAACTCCGCCGTATATGCCTTCGACGCCGACCTCCTGCGCTCCGCCCTCGAGGAGGTGGGCACCGATAATGCGCAGGGGGAGATGTACCTCACCGACGTCATCTCCATCGCCCGCGAACGGGGACTCCCCGTGAACGCGGTCGTCAGCGAGGATCCGATCATCGCCGAGGGCGTCAACGACAAGGCCCAGCTCGCGGCGCTGGGCGCGGAACTCAACCGGCGGGTCGTCACCGCCTGGATGAAGGCCGGGGTCACGGTCATCGACCCGGCCACCACATGGATCGACGTCGGGGTGGGCCTCGAGGCCGATTCGACCATCCTGCCCCATACGCAACTGCACGGGACTACGACGATCGCGACGGGCGCCGTCGTCGGGCCCGACACCACCCTCGAGAACGTCGAGGTGGGCGCGGATGCCCAGGTGATCCGTACCCACGCGTCGGATTCCGCCATCGGCCCGCGCGCGAACGTGGGGCCGTACGCGTACCTTCGGCAGAACACACGCGTGGACGAGGGCGCCAAGGTCGGCACCTTCGCGGAGTCGAAGAACTCCCACCTCGGGCCGGGCAGCAAGCTCCCCCACCTGTCGTACCTCGGCGATGCCGAGGTGGGGCCGGGATCGAATATCGGGGCCGGCACGATCACGGCGAACTACGACGGCGTACAAAAATCTGCGACGACGATCGGCGCCCACGTGCGCATCGGCTCCAACACGATGCTCGTGCCGCCGCTCACGATCGGCGACGGTGCCTACACCGGTGCGGGCACCACGTTACGGGACGACGTTCCCCCCGGCGCCCTCGCGGTGCCGCAGGCCGATGGCGCCCACATCGGGCAACACAATATTGAGGGATGGACCGCACGCCGCCGCCCGGGCACGGATTCTGCCCGCGCCGCCGAGGCCGCCCAACAGAACTCCACCGCCGAAGAACCCAACCCACAACAGGAGTAACCCGATGACCGGTATCACCACCCAAGACGAGAAACGCCTGGTTCTCGTCTCGGGTCGAGCACACCCGCAACTGGCCCTCGACGTGGCCGAGGAACTCGGCATCGAGATCGTGCCCACGACCGCCTACGACTTCGCCAATGGCGAGATCTACGTGCGGTTCGCCGAGAGCGTGCGGGGCGCGGACGCGTTCGTGCTGCAATCGCACACCCAGCCGATCAACAAGTGGCTGATGGAGCAACTGCTCATGGTGGACGCGCTCAAGCGCGCCTCGGTCGCCTCGATCACCGCGGTGATGCCCTTCTACGGATACTCGCGCCAGGACAAGAAGCACCGCGGCCGCGAGCCGATCTCGGCCCGCCTCATGGCCGACATGTTCAAAACCGCCGGGGCGGACCGGCTCATGAGCGTGGACCTGCACGCCGCCCAGACCCAAGGGTTCTTCAACGGGCCGGTCGATCACCTGTGGGCGATGCCGATCCTCACCGACTACGTGCGCTCGCGGGTGGAGGCCGGCAACATCACCGTCGTCTCCCCGGATGCCGGCCGGATCCGCGTTGCGGAGATCTGGGCCGAGAAACTCGGCGGCGGGCCCCTCGCTTTCGTGCACAAGACCCGCGATATCAACCAGCCGAACCAGGCGGTGGCGAACCGGGTGGTCGGGGAAGTCGAAGGCCGCGACTGCGTGCTCGTGGACGACCTCATCGACACCGGTGGCACGATCGCCGAGGCGGTCAAGGTGTGCATGGACGCCGGCGCGAAGTCCGTCATCGTCGCCGCCACCCACGGGGTGCTCTCCGATCCGGCTGCGCAGCGCCTGCAGGAATGCGGGGCGCGGGAAGTCGTCGTCACCGACACCATCCCCATCCCTCCGGAGAAGCGGTTCGAGTGCCTCACCGTGCTCTCCATCGCCCCACTCATCGCCCGCGCCATCCGCGAGGTGTTCGACGACGGTTCGGTCACCTCGCTCTTCGACGGCAACGCCTGACTAGGACGCGCCGGGCGCTGCCCGCGTCTCATCACGGCGGCAGCCCGCATTCGTAGTCCGCGTGCGGGGGATCACACGGTGCAGGCTTCCAACTGGTGTGCGGCGGGGGGCCGGTTCGAGCTAGAATCAACAGGTTGCCTCGGCGAGGGAGACGCCCCGTCTCCGTGATCGACGCGGTGGGATCCTATCGGGAGCCGCCAGCGTGCGCCGCCTTCACAAGAGAACTAGGAGAACACCGTGTCTGACGACATGATTTACCTCGACGCCTCGGTGCGTACCGAATTCGGCAAGGGCGCGGCCCGCCGCGCGCGCCGCGACGGCCAGATCCCCGCTGTGCTCTACGGCCACGGCGGCGACACCGTGCA
>CAMXUZ010000307.1 GCA_947251855.1 uncultured Ruaniaceae bacterium | reverse complement strand
GTCGGTGACCATCGTTTGGAAGTTGATGAGTGCTTCGAGGCGCCCCTGCGAAATTTCCGGTTGGTAGGGCGTATAGGCGGTGTACCAGGCCGGGTCCTCGAGAATGAGGCGTTGGATAACCGAGGGGGTGACCGTATCGTAGTAGCCCTGACCGATCATCGAGGTCATCACCTCGTTGCGGCGCGCGAACTGTTGCAGCTCCGCAAGGACGCGTGCTTCCGATGCGGCCGGCGGCACACCCAGATCGGCGTCCTCGTGATCCTCCAGGCGGATGGTCGCGGGCAACGCTCGTTCCATCAGTTCCTCGGTGCTGCCCACTCCGATCCGGCTGAGCATGTGCGCCTGATCCGCCGTTGTTGTGCCGATGTGGCGGTCACGAAACAAGTGCGACAATGTTATTCCCCTATGTGGCTTGCGTACTCGTCGGCGTCCATGAGCTCCCCGGGTTCCGAGACCTTCACCTTGAAGAGCCACCCGCTGCCGTACGGTTCATCGTTGACGAGTTCTGGGGAGTCCTCCAGGGTGCCGTTGATCTCCGTCACGACCCCGCTGACGGGGCAGTAGAGGTCGGAGACGCTCTTGGTCGACTCGATCTCACCGCAGACTTCGCCCGCGGTGACATCCTCGCCGGCCGGGGGAAGCTCGGTGTAGACGACGTCACCGAGTGCTTCTGAGGCGTATTCGGTGATCCCGACGGTCGCGATCTCGCCGTCGATGACGACCCATTCGTGTTCCGCGCTGTACTGGCGGTCTGCTGGAACGGACATGTTCACTCCTTTGATTACGGTGTTGGGCGGGTTTTCGTTCAGGACTTCGCCCGCCGGTAGAAGGGTAAGGTGACGACGCTCATCGGCATTGTTCGGCCCCGCACGTCGACCTCGACGTCCTGCCCTTCCTCCAGGTCGTGCTCCACCAGGGCCATGGCGATCGGGTACCCGAGGGTGGGAGAAAGGATGCCGGAGGTTATTTCCCCCACCTGCGCGCCCTCGACGAAGACCTGCGAACCAGCGCGGGCGGCGCGGCGCCCCCCGCCGGTGAGACCGATGAGGGCGGCGCCGCCCGCCTCTGCACGCCGGCGCAGGACGTCACGGCCGACGAAGTCGTGGTCCAGGTTCACGAGTCGGCCCATGCCGACGTCGAAGGGGGTGGAGCGGTCGGAGAGTTCATTGCCGTACAGGGGCATGCCCGCCTCCAGGCGCAGACTGTCACGCGCCGCGAGACCGCAACGGGCGACCCCGGGGGCGCCGGAGAGCGCACCCCAGACTGCTTCGGCGTCGTTGGCGGAAATGGAGATTTCGAAGCCGTCCTCGCCCGTGTAGCCCGTACGTGCGAGCAACGTGGGCACCTGCGCTTCCCCGATCGACAGGGTCGCCGGGAGGCACCGGTAATAACGCAGTTCCGTCAAGTCCAGAGAGACGAGGCGTTGCACGATCTCAGCGCTGGCGGGGCCCTGGATGGCGATGAGCCCGCGGGAGAGGGTGTGATCGGTGATCGACGCGCTGAGCCCGTTGCTGCGGCGGGTGAGCTCGTCGACGACGCGGGTGCGGTTCGCACCATTGGGAACCACAAGGAACTCGTTCTCGGCGAGGCGGTAGACGATGAGGTCGTCGAGGATCCCGCCGTCGGCGGCGACCATCATCGTGTATTTCGCGCGGCCGATCGCCATGGTCGAGCACACGCCGATGAAGGAGCGGTCGAGGACCGCTCCGGCCTCGGGTCCGATGACTTCCACCTGCCCCATGTGGGACAGGTCGAAGATCCCCGCGGCGCTGCGAACTGCTTGGTGCTCCTCGAGGTCGGAGGTGAAGCGCAGCGGCATCTGCCAACCGGCAAAGTCCGTCAGGCGCGCACCGGCGCGCTCGTGGGCAGGGAGTAACGGGCTTCGTGGGGCGTCGTTCACAACTGTGACCTTTCAGTTGAAACTCTTGATCGCTAATACCGGGGTGGGCGAATCCAGCAGGATCCGTTGGGCATTAGAACCTAATATCAGTTTGCCAGTCACCGACCGCCTCCGCAGCCCAATGACGATGAGCACCGGATTCACCTCCTCCACGACGCGCAGAATCTCCTCGGCGAGATCCTCGGCGTCGTTGGGCCGGACGTCCACCTCGAGCCCGCAATCTGCGGTGAGCCCGCGCGCCTCCTCCACGGCCTCCCCGAGCCGATCCCGCTCCCCGCGGGGGGCATGAACGATAACGACGAGGCGTTGGCCCCGATTGCGTGCCTCCTCGATGGCAGCCGAGAGCGCCGCCCGACCTTCTTCATTTGCGATAAACCCGGCTACTACTGCCACATCTAACCTCCTTGTACCTCCCTGACCCTACCCGGTTCTCGAAGGAGGAAGTAGACCATTGGGCCTACCGCTAGGGCGTTGGCTCAGGCCACATCCAGGGTGGGAGCAGGTTTTGGGAAAGGACCGTGTCGAGGGTGTGGGCGAGGGAGTAGTCCGGGTCGGCCTCCCGGGCGAGGTCGACGAGGATGTTCGCCTCTGCACCGTTTCCGGCCCACCAGTTGCACCACGCCCAGGTCGTCAGCACCGGGGCGCGGGCCCCCGGCGGGCAGTGCCGCGCTGCGTCGTGCATGAGATCGAGGTACCGGTAGATGTGGGCCGGCGGAGGCGGGCCGGGTCGGCGAAATAGTCGCGCAAAGTGCGCGTCGGTGCTCAGCGTGGGGATCGCGCTGCCCGTGCAGGCGGCGTAGATGACGTTGTCGCGGATCGTGGTGGTATGCAGGGACAGCCCCAGC
>CAMXUZ010000306.1 GCA_947251855.1 uncultured Ruaniaceae bacterium | reverse complement strand
CCAGATTTCCCCCACCGGGCAATACCTGTAGGAACGGGCGAGCCGAGGAGAACCATGTCAGTACACCGCGTGATGGGGATCGAAACCGAGTACGGCATCGTCGACGTCGCCGACCCGGCGGCGAACCCCATGCTCATGGGCGCCCAGGTGGTCACCGCTTACGCCGGTGCGGCGCGTAGCACCAGCCCCGTGCTGTGGGACTACTACTCCGAGGATCCCCTCAACGACGCCCGGGGTTTCCGGATCGATCGGGCGAGTGCCCACGCCTCCCAGCTCACGGACGAGGAACCCACGCTCGACCCACCCGACGTGTGGGGCACGGTCACCAACCGCACCCGTGCCCCGGAGCGGCCGCGTTCGGAGTGGACGATGAACACCGTACTCACCAACGGCGCCCGGTTCTACGTCGATCACGCCCATCCGGAGTATTCCGGGCCGGAGGCGACCAACCCGCTCGACGTCGTGCGCTGGGACCGGGCCGGGGATGAGATCGGCCTGCGCGCCACCCGGCTGCTGAGCCAGCGCCCCGGCATGCCCGACGTCGCGCTGTACAAGAACAACACCGACGGCAAGGGCGCCTCGTACGGCACCCACGAGAACTACCTCGTCGACCGGGAGGTGCCCTTCGACGATATCGCCCGCCTCCTCACCCCGCACTTCCTCACCCGCCCCGTGTACTGCGGGGCGGGCCGGGTCGGGCTGGGCCAGAACGGGCAACGCCCCGGTTTCCAGATCAGCCAACGCGCGGACTTCATCGAAGCGGAGGTGGGCCTGGAAACCACCCTGCGCCGCCCGATCATCAATACCCGGGATGAGCCGCACGCGAACGCGGACAAATACCGCCGCCTGCACGTCATCGTCGGAGATGCGAACCTCCTGCAGGTATCCGCGTACCTCAAGGTCGGCACCACCGCTGCGATCCTGTGGCTGCTCGAGCAGGGTAAGGTGCCCGAGTACTTGTGGGAGCTCACCCTCGCCGACCCGGTGCTCAGCGCGACGACCGTCAGCCACGACACCACCTGCACGGCGCGGCTGCGGCTCGCCGACGGGCGCGAGCTCACCGCCATCGGAATCCAACGCCTCTACGCCCGCGCCGTCCGGGAGGCGGCGGGGGAGCAGGCTGATGAGCAGACCGCCGATGTGCTGCGCCGATGGGAGGAGACCCTCGACCGGCTCGAACAGGACCCGATGCAGTGCGCCGCCCACGTGGAGTGGGTCGCCAAACTTCGGCTCCTGGACGCGATGCGCGCCCGGGACGGGCTGCAATGGGACGCCCCGAAACTCGCCGCCCTCGACCTGCAGTGGTCGGACCTGCGCCCCGAGCGGGGCATCTACCGGCGGCTGGAGGCGGCCGGCGCGGTCGAGACCCTCGTCACCGAGGAGGAGATCGAGCACGCGATCCACTACCCGCCCGCGGACACCCGGGCCTACTTCCGCGGGGAATGCGTGCGCCGGTACCCGCAGGTCTCGACGGCGAACTGGGACGCGATCATCTTCGACGTGCCCGGGGAGGCCACCCTCCAACGCGTGCCCATGCCTGAACCCACCCGCGGCACGAAAGCCCACGTGGGGGAGCTCCTGGAGGCCCACGAGGACCCGGGCGCTCTCCTTCAGGCCCTCGCCGGCGGGGAGTAGACTCGGAAGCGGAACCGATTTAGGAGCGAACGTGAGCCAAGAATACGAGCAGGTGCGCCGCCCGGACCCCCGCGATGAGGAACCCACCCCGCCGCCCCCCACCGGCAAGTCTGCCCAAACCTCCGAAGTGGATGATCTCCTCAGCGAGATCGACGACGTGCTGGAGACGAACGCGGAGTCCTTCGTCAAGAGCTTCGTGCAAAAGGGCGGCCAGTGATGGACCGATCGGATCGACTGCCCGCGAGTTTCATGCGCCCGGGCAGTTCTTCCTTCGTGGATTTCCTCACCGAACACGCCCCCGGGCTCCTGCCCGGTGCTCAGCAGGGGGAGGGGAGCGTCCAGGCGGCGCACGCGACGACGATCGTCGCCCTCACCTTCGACGGCGGGATCGTCATGGCCGGGGATCGCCGCGCGACGATGGGCACCTCGATCGCGCACCGACAGATCGAGAAGGTTTTTCCCGCTGATGAGTTCTCCGCCGTGGGGATCGCCGGCACCGCGGGTCTCGCGGTGGATCTCGTGCGTCTGTTCCAGCTCGAACTGGAGCACTACGAGAAGATCGAAGGTTCGCTGCTGTCGCTGGAAGGCAAAGCGAATCGGCTCGCCACCCTCGTGCGCGCCAACCTGCCCCTGGCGATGCAGGGGCTCGCCGCGGTGCCGCTGTTCGGCGGGTGGGACCTCGGGCGCGAGGTCGGGCGGATCTTCTCCTACGACGTCGTCGGCGGCCGTTACGAGGAACACGATCACCACTCGGTCGGCTCGGGATCGGTGTACGCCCGCGGCTCGCTGAAGAAGCTCTGGGAGCACGGAATGAGCGCGAGCGAAGCGGTCGACGTCGCCCTGCACGCGCTCGTCGACGCCGCGGATGAGGACGCCGCGACCGGGGGCCCCGATGCGATCCGCGGGATCTACCCCATCGTCGCCGTCGTCACCGCGCGCGGGTATGAGCAGGTGACGAAGGCGGAGCTCGCCGAACACTTCGAACGGATCACCGCCCGGCGCCTCGCCCGCCCCGAACGGGGAGGTGCCTCATGACCCAACCGTTCTACGTCTCCCCCCAGCAGTTGATGGAGGACCGTGCCGACTTCGCCCGCAAGGGCATCGCCCGGGGCCGCTCCGTCGTCGTGCTCGGCTACACCGGAGGGATCCTCCTCGCCACGGAGAACCCCTCCCGCGCGCTGCACAAGATCAGCGAGATCTACGACCGGATCGGCTTCGCCGCCGTCGGAAAATACAACGAGTTCGAAAACCTGCGGGTCGCCGGCGTGCGCTACGCGGACCTGCGCGGCTACTCCTACGACCGCGCCGACGTCACCGCCCGCGGGCTCGCGAACGCCTACGCCCAGACCCTCGGCGCAGTGTTCACCACCGAAGCCAAACCGCTCGAGGTGGAGATCGCCGTCGCCGAAGTGGGGATGAGCCAACCTGAGGACCAGATCTACCGGCTCTCCTACGACGGTTCAGTCACGGACGAGAACGGCTACGTCGTCATGGGTGGGGCCGCCGACGCGCTCGCCGAACACCTGAGTGAGCAGTGGCGAAGCGGCCTCGACCTGGAGGCGGCGGCGAGACTCGCGATCGGCACCCTCGGCCGCTCCGAGAGCGGGGAACGGCGAAAGATCCCGGTGGAGCGGATCGAAGCGGCGGTTCTCGACCGGGCCCGGGCCCGCCGCGCGTTCCGGCGGTTATCCGCGGCGGCGCTGGAGGAACTGTTACGGGAAGACGGTGAGGAATCTGAGTAGGCGAATCTTCGGCCTGGAAACAGAATTCGGGCTCACCTACAACTCACCCACCCGCCCGATCAGCCCCGAAGAGGTCGCCCGCTACCTGTTCCGGAAAGTCGTCGCGTGGGGGAGATCCTCCAACGTCTTCCTCGGCAACGGTTCGCGGCTCTACCTCGATGTCGGCTCCCACCCCGAATACGCCACCGCGGAATGCGACGACATCCGCCAGCTCCTCATCCACGACAAGGCGGGCGAGGTGATCCTCGCCGAACTCGCCGCCGACGCTGCGGAGAAACTCGCCGCTGACGGCGTGCCCGGGGAGATCCACCTGTTCAAGAACAACCTCGACTCCGCAGGCAACTCCTACGGCTGCCACGAGAACTATCTCCTGCGCCGCCGCGCCGACTTCTCCCGCACGACGAACCAGCTCATCCCCTTCCTCATCACCCGCCAGATCCTCACCGGCGCCGGGCACATCCTCACCGACGAATCGGGTACCCGCTACACCTTCTCCCAGCGCTCGGACCACATGTGGGAGGCGACGAGTTCCGCGACGACCCGGTCCCGGCCGATCATCAACACCCGTGACGAACCGCACGCGAACCCCGATAAGTACCGCCGCCTCCACGTGATCTCCGGCGACTCCTCGATGTCGCACGCCTCGACGATGCTCAAGGTGGGGATGACCGACATCATCATCCGCATGCTCGAGGCGGGCACCCCGCTCACCGACCTGGAGATCGAGAATCCGGTGGCCGCCATCCGCACCATCTCCCATGATCTCTCGGGTGGGGCGCCCCTGGAACTCGTCTCCGGGCGGCGCACCACCGCCCTCGGCGCGCAGGAGGTCTACCTGGACCGGGCCCGCACCTTCGTCGAGGCCCACGGCTACGGAGCCCACGACGAATGGGTGATCGACCTGTGGCAGCGTGGGTTGGACGCGGTGCGCAGCGGGGACTACCGGGCGATCGAGACCGAACTGGATTGGGCGATCAAGAAACGCCTCATCGATCGGTACCGGGACGGAAAAGACGTCCCGCTGGGTGACGCCCGCGTGCGCCGCCTCGACCTCGCCTATCACGACGTCGCCGGCGGCGGCATCTTCAACAGACTCATGGACCGCGGCCTCGCCCAGCCCCTGGTATCGCAGGAGGAGATCCTCGAGGCGACCGCCACCCCTCCACAGACGACCCGGGCGAAACTCCGCGGCGATTTCGTCACCGCCGCCACCGCCCACCGCCGCGATTACACCGTGGACTGGGTGCACTTGAAAGTGAACGACTACGCGGGCCGGACGGTGCTATGCACCGACCCGTTCGCCGCGAGCGACGAACGTGTGGATGAACTCATCCGCCTCCTCGAGGCTGAATAACCCGGGCGCGGCGGAATACAATAGCTCCGTGCGACCCGACCCCGCCCCCACCCTGCGCCGACTCCGCGCGCTCCTCGCCGTCCTGCTGGGGCTCGCCGCGCTCGTCGCCTGCACCCCGGAGCAGGCCGAGGACACGCACGAGATCGAAGTGACGGGGGAGTTCGGACGCCGCCCGCAGGTCGCCTTCGACGCGCCCCTGGACATCCATGCCCCCTCCACCGAGGTGCTCATCGAGGGGGAGGGCAAGACCCTGGAGGAGGACGACCCCGCACTGCTGTCTTTCGTCGCCCTGTCGGCGAGCACCGGTGAGGTCGTCGACGAATCCTACGCCCGCGAACCCCGCTCCCTCACCCTCACCGAGGAGGCGGGGCCCCTGTACGAGGAACTCCTGGGCAAGACGGAGGGCACCCGGCTGTTGTATCTGAGCCAGGGCACGGTCACGCGGCCCGAACCCGTCGTCGTCGTGTACGACGTGCTGCACTCCCAGGCCTGGGGCGAGGAAGGCGACCCCCCGGAGGACGCCGAGGAGCTCCCCGAGGTCACCCGGGCCGAGGACGGCCGCCCGGAGGTGACGATCCCCGATGAGGATCCGCCCTCGCAGCTGCGGGTGGTCACGCTCATCAAAGGCGAAGGCCCCCAGATCCAAGAAGGCGGTTCCCTCACCGCCCACTACACGAGCGTCGAATGGTCCAGCGGGGAGGAGTTCGACTCCACCTGGGGCGAGAAACTCACCCCACCCGCCATCCCCTTCACCGGCCTCATCCCCGCCTGGCAGGACGGCCTGTCCGATGCGACGGTCGGCTCCCAGATCATGATCATCGCCCCACCCGAGGCCGCGTTCGGTTCCGACACGGTCGTGTTCGTCATCGACGTCCTCGCCACCACCAGCCCCGAAGGAGACTCCTGATGAGAGACCCCATCCGCATCATCCCCTGCCTCGACCTCGACGGCGGGCGGGTCGTCAAAGGCGTGAGATTCGCCGACCTGCAAGATGCGGGGGACCCCGTCGAACTCGCACACCGGTACGTCACCGAGGGCGCCGACGAGCTCACCTTCCTCGACGTTTCGGCAACCCTGGAGGGCCGCTCCACCACCCTGGACGCCCTCAGCGCCCTCGCCGCGGAGATCAGCATCCCGATCACGGTCGGGGGCGGGGTCCGCAGCGCCGCAGACGCGGCCCGGCTCCGCGAGGCG
>CAMXUZ010000305.1 GCA_947251855.1 uncultured Ruaniaceae bacterium | reverse complement strand
TCGGTGAGGGGGAGGCGGTATTCCTCTCCCTCCCAGGAGTAGGTGCCCGCATCGATCCGGTTCGGCCAGGGCGCGAGTACCGCACCGTGGGCGCCCCAGGGAAGCTCCTCTCCGAACGGGACGATCACCTCGCGGCCGGCCACCTGGAAGCGGCGAAGGTGGGCGCCGACCGCCGTGATCTCGACGCGGCTGTCCCCCGAGCGCAACTCGATGACCTCGCCGATAGGGGAATCAGATCGAGCCATTGCGGCGTCCCTTTCTCATAAGAGCCAATGCGCCAGTTCTGCTGGAGGCACTGGTGACTCCTCAAGCTCGCGGTTCCGAAACGGTAGTGCGCGCGGTTGCGCAGGGTCACGAGTCTACCCTCGGACCCCCGCTCGGCGTCTTCGCCTCGCCACGACGGCTTTTCGCCGCCTCGTTGGCCGCCACTGGATTCGGCGATCTTGCGGGCCCCCAGGGCCCCGAGAGAAGGAGGTCGGCCCGTATCGACGTTGCGCAGGGCAGCCATCTGCCAGACTTATTCCACGAATCCAGGAAGGATCAACGTGATATCCGAATACACCCACGCACTGGGAGAGGCAACCCGGCATGGATGGGGGTTCCTCGCGGCGTACGGGGCGACCTGGTTGGTATGTGCAGCGTTCTGGCGTTGGACGGCTCCGCGCGTGGCCGCGTACGCGACGCTGTTCCAGGGCATGGTTGCCTTGCCGGTTGCGTTAAGCCTCACCGCGCTGAGCGCCCGAGCCGATCGTCCCGAGTTAGAAGGGATGAACACGCTATCTGTGTTACTCAGCGCCGGTCAGTTACTTGCCTTGCCACTAGTGATCTTTCTCGTAGCATCGCGCCGGTACACGCTCGTGCCGCTGGCGATGGCGATCGTGCTCGTGGTGCATTTTGCGCCGTACTCGTGGCTCTATGACACGCCTTTGTACCTGGCCATGGGCGCAGCAGCGTCGATCGGCGCCACCGCAGCGATGGGATTCAAGGGCCGAGCCGACCTCACAGAAGAGCAACGATCAGCGATGCAGGCCGGGCGCACGAGTTCGGTCACGGGTCTCGTGCTGGTTGCCAGCGCCGCCGTCGCTTGGTTCCTGTAGGTCCTCACCCCTTCCCGCCGCGACGCGCGGATTGCTGCGACCTGCTCGGTTTCCACGCCCGAACTGTTGTGGGTCTGGTTTGCGGTGCAGGATACGGTGTTCGGGCCCCAGGTTCGGTCCGTGCAGGGCTCTGGGTGCGGTATGCCGCAATGATTGCGGTGTTCGGGCCCCAGGTTCGGCTCGTGCAGGGCTTTGGGTGCGGTATGCCGTAACGATTACGGCGTATGTTCCCCGGAGCGTTCCTCGCGGTGCGTTGCTCGCGGTGCGTGCGCCCGCCGCTACTCGGGCGGCCGCGATGAACTCTTCGCTGAGGCGAACGGACTACGAGAGTCGCATGACCGGGCTTGCGGAGGGCATGACCGCTGGTCAGGATGTAAATAAGGGTGCCCCCGACAGGACTCGAACCTGTGGCCTTCTGCTCCGGAGGCAGACGCTCTATCCGCTGAGCTACGGGGGCCGGTGCGGTAATTACCCGCGATTAAGAATCGTAGCAGGGTGAAAGCGGTTCGAACGAATTTCCGGCTCTGTTCATTGGGTCACAGTCGCCTCCTCGAGCGCCGGGCGGACATGTAGAAGCGCTTGCGATAGTGCGGAAACGGGGAGCGCGATGCTCTACGATGAGGAGTCGTGAGCGCTCTACACGGCACGGATCCTCTCGGCAGCCCCTGGCCCGCATCAGTGACCCTGGCAGACGGCGAGGTCTTCCTTGCCGGGCACCCGATCACCAAGCTCGCCGACCGGTTCGGCACGCCGAGCTTTCTCCTCGACGTCGACGATCTCCTCGCCCGGGCACGGGCGTTCAAGACCGCGTTCGACGAGGAGTTCGGCGCATCGGTCGGGGTGTATTACGCGTCCAAAGCCTTCAGCTCCATCGCCGTGTTGCGGTGGCTACGAGACGAGGGGCTCAAGGTGGACTGCTCGACGGCTGGGGAGCTAGCGGTCGCGCTCGCCGCTGAAGTCGACCCGGCCGACATCGGGCTGCACGGCAATAACAAGTCCCGCGCGGAGCTCACTTGGGCGGTGGAGGTCGGGCTGGGTCGGATCATCGTGGATTCGCTCGCCGAAATCGAGCTGCTCGACGAGGTGGCCGCTGCCCTCGGCGCGAGCGGCGTGCCGGTGATGGTGCGCCTCACCACCGGCGTGCACGCTGGTGGGCATGAATTCATCGCCACGGCACACGAGGACCAAAAGTTCGGCCTCTCCGTCGCCTCCGGAGCTGCCCGGCAGGCGGTTGAACGCATCGCCGCACTGCCCCGGCTCCACCTCGTGGGCCTGCACTCGCACATCGGGTCGCAGATCCTCGCCGCCGACGGGTTCGCGAACGCGGCGCGGGTGGTGTTGGAGCTGCGGGCAGACCTTCACAGCGAGGGGATCGCAGTTCCCGAAGTCGATCTCGGTGGGGGATACGGGATCGCCTACCTGCCCGGGGAGCAGGAGCTGGACCCGAGGGTCGCGGCCGAAGAGCTCGCCGCGGCGGTGCGCGCCGAGTGTGACCGGCTGGGAACCGACATGCCGGAGGTGTCCATCGAGCCGGGCCGAGCGATCGTGGGGCCGGCGATGATGACCGTCTACGAAGTGGGCACGATCAAACACGTCCAACTGGATGAGGGAAGCCGGGTGTACGTGTCCGTCGACGGTGGGATGAGCGACAATATCCGCCCGATCCTCTACGGCGCGAACTACACCGCCCGGCTCGCGAACAGGTCGTCTTCGGCCGGCTCCATGGCGTGCCGGATCGTGGGTAAGCACTGCGAATCGGGAGATATCCTCATCCCGGATATCGACCTGCCGCAGGACCTGCGCCCCGGCGATCTGCTCGTCGTCGCGGCAACGGGAGCGTACGGGCGGTCCCTGGCATCGAACTACAACCAGATACCCCGCCCCGGGGTCGTCGCCGTGACGAGCACCGAGGCGCGGGAGATCGTTCGCCGCGAAACAATCGAGGATCTGCTCCGCCTCGACGTGGGCTAAAGACTCACGGCCTGAGACGCGGCACCAAGGAAGTGAAATCGCCCGTATCCTCGTACGAGGAAACTGCCGATCTGATGAGGAGAAGATGAGCGACGTTAAAGCGCCGCTGCGCTGTGTAGTGCTGGGTTGTGGAGTAGTGGGCACCGAAGTCGTGCGCAGGCTGCTTCGGCACGATGCAGACCTGGCGGCACGCGCGGGAGCAGAGATTGAGTTGGCCGGGATCGGCGTGCGGTCGACGCAGACTCCCCGCGATGAGGTCGTGCCGAGCGAACTGCTCAGCGAGGACCTGGAGGCGCTCATTGACTCCGCTGACATCGTCGTCGAACTCATCGGCGGGGTCGAGCCCGCCAAGAGCCTCATCCTACGCGCACTGCGCCGTGGGGCGAGCGTCGTCACCGCGAACAAGGCGCTCCTGGCCGAGGCCGGACCAGAGCTACAAGAGGCCGCCGACGCCCACGAGGGGAGTCTGCTGTACGAGGCGGCGGTCGCGGGCGCCGTCCCCGTCGTCCGAGGCATCCGCGGATCGCTCGCGGGGGACCGGATCACGAAGATCCTTGGGATCGTCAACGGCACCACGAACTACATCCTCGATCAGATGACGACGACGGGCGCCGACTTCGACACCGCGCTCGCCGCCGCGCAGGAACTCGGGTATGCCGAGGCCGACCCCACCGCTGATATCGATGGGTTCGACGCCGGCGCTAAAGCGGCGATCCTCGCCTCGCTCGCGTTCCACACCCGCGTGTACGCCTCCGACGTTCCCACCGAGGGGATCCGGGAAATCACCGCCGATGACATCGCATCCGCGAAAGCCACCGGCAACATCGTCAAGCTCCTCGCGATCGCCGAAAGCGTCAACGGCGCGATCGCGGTGCGAGTTCACCCCGCGTTGGTGCCAGCGGATCACCCGCTCGCAACCGTCTCCGAGGCGTACAACGCGGTGTTCATAGAAGCCGAAGCCGCCGGGACCCTCATGTTCTACGGCCCCGGCGCCGGCGGAGCCCCAACCGCTGCGGCCGTGCTTGGGGACATCGTCGACGTCGCCCGCGGGCAGGTCACCGGCGGTCGGGCCCCGAGCGGCTCCACCTACGCGATGCTGCCCATCATCGACTCCGGGCTCGTGCCGAACCGCTACCACATGCGCCTGCGGGTCGCCGATCGCCCCGGTGTGCTCTCGGAGATCGCCACCGTCGTGGCCAACCATGGTGTCTCGATCGAAACGGTTCGCCAAACCCCGGGCGAAGAGGGCAGGGCCGGGCTGATCATCGTCACCTACTCCGCACCCCAGGCGGCCCTGGATGCGACCCTGACCGATCTTCGGGTGCTCGGGGCGGTCGAAGAAGTAGTTTCAGTCATGCGCGTGGAAGGTAACTAATGGCAGCACCATGGCGGGGACTCATCGCCGAATACTTCGACCGGCTCCCCTTCGAAAAATCCGACACGATCGTCACGCTCGGCGAAGGCGGCACGCCGCTCGTCGAGGCGCCCGCCCTCTCCGAGCGGACCGGGGCGCGGGTATTCCTGAAGGTCGAGGGCGCCAACCCCACCGGTTCCTTCAAAGATCGGGGGATGACGACGGCGATCTCGAAGGCCGTCAGCGGCGGCGCCGAGATGGTCGTGTGCGCCTCCACAGGTAACACCTCAGCCTCGGCCGCGGCGTACGCCGCGCGGGCGGGGATCGGCTGCGCGGTGATCCTCCCCGCGGGCAAGATCGCCGCCGGGAAGATGGCCCAGGCCGTCGTGCACGGCGCGACCCTCATCGAAATTGACGGGAACTTCGACGACGGCCTGCGCATCGTGCGGGAACTGGCGGAGAACTATCCGGTCGAACTCGTCAACTCCGTCAACCCCTACCGCTTGCAGGGACAGAAGACCGCGGCGTTCGAGATCGTCGACGTGCTCGGCGATGCCCCGGACATCCACGTGCTGCCGGTAGGCAACGCCGGGAACATCTCTGCCTACTGGATGGGCTATCGCGAATACCACGGCGACGGCGCGGCCAGGAAGCTTCCCCAAATGTGGGGGGTGCAGGCCGATGGCGCATCGCCGCTGGTCAAAGGCGAGGTCGTGGAGTTCCCGGAGACGATCGCGACCGC
>CAMXUZ010000304.1 GCA_947251855.1 uncultured Ruaniaceae bacterium | reverse complement strand
GTGGGTACGGAGGTGTCGATCTGCCGCCCGCCGTGGTTCGATACCCACACCCCGTCCACGCCTTCGTCGATCGCGCGGGCGGCGTCGTCCGGGTGGGCGATCCCCTTGAGCAGGATGGGCAGGGACGTCCACTCCCGCGCCTTGGCGAGATCCGCCCACGTGAGCGCGGGCGTGGAGAACACGTCGAGGAAGGTTTCCACCGCCCCACGGGGAAGCGGTGAGCGCAGGTTCTCGCGCAGGCTCCGTGATCCGGTGAGCGCGGATCCCTTCCGGGCGATCGTCACGCCCGCGGCCACCGCTTTCCGGGTGATCCGCACCGACGGCCCCGCAGATCCGTCGCCGGGTTGGTTCCGGGCGCGCCGGGCGACGAGCTCCTTGAACACGGGGTCAGTGGTGTATTGGGCGATGCCCAATCCGCGCACGAACGGCAAGTAGCCCAGGTCGAGATCCTGGGTGCGCCACCCGAGTAGGTGGGTATCGAGGGTGACGACGATGGCCGTGCAGCCACTCGCCTCGGCTCGGGCGAGGAGCGAGCGATTGAGGTCGTCGCTGGCCGACCAGTACAACTGGAACATCCGGGAGGATCCGGGCGCCTGCCGAGCGACGTACTCCATCGGGATCGAGGCCTGATTCGACTGCACGTAGGGCACGCCGGTCGCTGCGGCGGCACGCGCGACGGCGACGACGGCCCCCGGGTGGGCGAGTTCCATCACGCCCAGTGGGGCGAGCAGGAGGGGAGAGGGAAGGTCCCGGCCGAGCAGCGTCGTCGACAAATCGCGGGCCGAGACGTCCTTGAGCACCCGAGGCCAGATCTGCCAGCGGGCGAATGCCTCCCGGTTCGCCACGACAGTGCGCCCCGCACCCGCTCCCCCGGCGATGTAGGCGAAGGCCTCCTCGGGCAGGGCTTTGCGCGCAGCGGCCTCAAGCTGCGAGGGATCAGTGGGAACCCTCGGACGGGTCCCACTGATCCCTGCGCTGAAAAGGTCAGCCTGCGCCTCGCGGCCGATGCCGCGCCCGCTACTGCCTGTTGGGTGTCCCATCCGTGCTCCCTCGGCTCGTTCTGTTCCCGATCGTAGCCGCGGGCATGGAGTGGGGCGAGTCGCGGCTAGCGCACTCCGATCTTCTGCGAGCAGACGGGCCACTGGCCCCATCCGGAGCGAGCCTGAAGCATCTTCGCGCGCTTCGTCTGCTCCTCGGCGCTCGCCTGGCTCGGCAGGCCGCTGCCGCCGACGGACTGCCAGGTGGCTACGGAGAACTGGTAGAGCCCGTGGTAGGTTCCCGATGCCGAGACTGCGCTCGGGTTACCGCCGGATTCGCACTGGGCGAGTGCTGCCCACACCCCGGAGCTCGGGGCCTTCCCGCCCCCGCCGCTGTCGCCACTGCCGCCGCTGCCGCTGTTCTCCGCCGGTTCGGGTGCCGGGCGGGTCTTGGTGCCCACCTCGGTGATCTGGGTGACGGGTTCGGTGGTGACCTTGTTGGAGACTTCCTCCTTGTCGGTCACTTCGCCGTCGACCTTCGTCACCTTCGTCACGATGGTTCGTTCACCGTTCTTGCCCTCCTGCACGACCTGCTTCTCGTCCTTATACTTCTCAGAGTTCGTGCGGGTTTCGGACTCGAACTCGACGGTTTCGGTCTTCTCCTTCTCCTCCACCGTGATCCGGGTGATCGTCACGATGGGCGTGCCGTCCTCATCGGCGGTGACGACCGTCTCGTCACGTTCGCCGAGTTCGATCCCGGCTTCGTCGAGGGCTTCGTGGAGCGTGACCGTGCCGGAGAACCCCTCGGTGATCTCCTCGCCGTCAACCTTGAACACCACGTCACCGTCAGTCACGAGCGGCAGCGCGAGTTCGGGGCGGCCATCAGAGGAGCGGGAGACCTGGAACTCCACGTCCCGGCCCCGGTCTGCGACGTCGACGAGGGCATCGCCCGCGGTGCGACCAATGGTCCACAGCTCGACGCTCTCACCATCGGCGTCGAATTCGACCTGATGCGCGGAGCGGATGACGATCGTGGCGCCGTCTTCAAGTTTGTCCACGGGGTGGGGCGCGACGTGGTCGTGAGGCGAGGGTTCGAACCCGACCTCTTCCAACGCTCCGGAGACCGAGCCGGCGAACGTGCCGATCGAGTGGATCTCACCGTCGAGGTCGACCTCGACAGACTTGTGTGCGGCGGCGACGGCCACCCCACCTCCCGCCAGGAGAAGCGCAAACGCCCCCAGTATTCCGATCAGGAGCTTGCGCCGCTTGGGCTTGTCAGTTGTTTCCACGGAGTTAGTAGTCAAAGGGGCGTCCTCATCTCACGCGGGATTCCTTGTCCTCCCGCTAGGAAGTGAATGCGCGTACGCCTGCGCACGTACCTGCCGCCCGCAGGCGTCAGAACCTACGCGACCCTAACGCCACCGTTATCGAATTGTCACCTTTTCGCTGCCGCCCTGTGCGACAACTCACCGAAACTTAGCGAGGTGGATCACACCGCTCTAGCCGGGAAAAGAGGGGTCAGTACCAGCCCACGCTTTGAGAATGGGCCCACGCCCCGCACGGAGATCCGTAGCGACCCTTGATATAGCCCAGCCCCCATTTGATCTGGGTGGCCGGATTCGTGCGCCAGTCACTTCCCGCGCTGGCCATCTTCGAGCCGGGTAGCGCCTGGGGGATGCCGTACGCCCCGGAAGAGGGGTTCGAGGCGGAGGGGTTCCAGCCACTCTCCCGTTGCCAGAGGTTGTTCAAGCAGGACCATTGGTCATCGCCCCACCCGTGGCTGGAGAGCATTCCCTGCGCGATTCCGCGAGGGGATTCGCCCGAGTGGGTGGTGCCACTCGACCCGCCACTGCTCGACCCGTCGCTGCTTTCACTCGCGGTCACCGGCGCAGGTTCGGGCTTGGTACCCACGAGCACGACTTCATCGACCGGCTCAGCTCCCACCGCCTCCGCGAGGATCTCTTCGCCGATGACCTCACCGCCCTTGGTCAGCACCCGCTTGGTGGTCGTGCGCTCGCCCGATTGCCCCTTGGTCTCCACCTTCTCGGTACCTTTGGTGAGCGAGTCCGTTTCGCGCCGCGTCGTGCTGAACGGGATCTCTTCCTCCACCACCTCGATCGTATGGGACACGCGGGTGATCGTGGCGTCGACGGGTTCGCCGTTCATCGGTGCGCTCACCTCGTCGTGCGCGCTCACCTCGATCTCTGCGTCCGCGAGCGCTTCCGCGAGCGTGCGCGCCCGGGTGGTGATCTCCTGCTCTTCCCCATCGACGACGACGGTGATGGTCCGCTGCGTAGCGTCGTCCAGCGGGAATCGGTCGACGCTGCGGGAGACGGATCCGGTGCGGACCGGTTCCGGTGCGGATTCGTCCTCCGCTGCCGCCGTGAGGGAGGCGAAGTGCTGTTCACCCGAGGTCGTCGAGACGAAACCGTAGGTGCCGGCGGCGAGCCCGAGGGCGACGGCGACCGCTGCGCCTTTGCGCCACGCGCTCCGACGCCCTGCTGTACTCGTGCGCTCTTTCGACTGGAGCTCACGCAGCTCGCGGCGGGTGACGTTTGCGTACGGGTCAGTGCCCCGAGACGCGGGCACTGCAGCGTAAGAGGAGTCTTGTTCGTCCACACCGATCCTTAACTGGCACTCTGCGAACATCTTAACGAATTAAAACGGCCCGTACAGCCTCTCAGAGAGACGAGAAATCTGCGAGCAGAACCCCTCCAGCGCTTCCTCTCGAAGGTCGGCGAGGAACCGGATGGTGTGCGGCAGTTGGAAGGGCGCGTTCACCCGGCCCCGGTTCGGCTCCGGGGTGAGGTACGGGGCGTCGGTCTCCACCAGGAGCCGGTCGGCGGGTACGCCCACCGCGGCCTGCCGAAGATCGCGGGCATTCTTGAACGTCACCGTGCCCGAGAAGGAGAGGAAGAAGCCCCGCCTGAGGCACTCCTCGGCGAATTCCGCGTCGCCGGAGAAGGAGTGGAGGATGGTCACCTCGGGCGCGCCGTCGGCGTCGAGCACCTGCAGCACATCGGCGTGGGCGTCCCGGTCATGGATCTGCATCGGCAGGCCGAGTTCCTTCGCCAGGGCGATGTGATCGCGAAACGCCGCACGCTGCAATGCTCGGCCGCGTTCCCCGGCCCGGAAGTAGTCGAGGCCCGTCTCGGCGATCGTGCAGACCCGCGAGTGCCGAGCAAGGTCGCTGATCTCGGCGAACGCTTCGTCGTAGGGGATCTCGTGGCGCGCCAGGAACGTGGGGGCCAACCCGTCCGGCGATTCTTCGCGCACCCGGTGGTGGGCGACGACCTCGTTGGGGTGCAGGGCCACTCCCACCCGGAGCCGGGCCGCCGGGCCCGAAGGCATATCGAGGGAGGCGCGGGCAGATTCCACGTCGCACCCGACCTGGACGATCCGGTCCACCCCTACGCCATGGGCGGCAGTGAGGTACTCCGTCACATCCACCCCGCCCGCAGCCGGTTCCTGCCCCAGCCGTAACGGGATCGACTCCAGGTGGGTGTGGTTGTCGACCACGCGGGTGGGCAGCGGCTCGGGCGCTGCGGCCAGCGTCGGGACCTTCGCCATATCCTTAACCTTCGCCCTGGGCGCGCAGGCGCTCGAGTTCCTCCTCGACGATACTCTCATCGAGTTTCGTGAACACCGGGGAAGGTTTCCCCACGGTGGTTCCAGGCGTGAGGTCCCGGCGCGCCCACGTGCCCTTCATCGACGCGTAATCGCCGGTGATGATCGGGTACTCGAAGGTGGGATCGTCGAGGTCGGTCACCTCATCGATCCTCGGCTGCGGCGCGATGAGGCCGCTGCCGCCGAAGGTCTCGTGCACCGCCTGCGAGGAATGTGGCAGGAACGGGGAGAGCATCGTATTGAGGTCGCTGATCGCCTGGGCAGCGGTGAACAGCACGGCTCCTTGACGGTCCCGGTCTTCCTTGAGCTTCCACGGCGCGGTATCGGACAGGTACTTGTTCGTCTCCGCCACCAGGTGCATCGCTTCGTTGATCGCCGCGCGTTGGCGGTGGGTTCCCAGCAGCTCGCCCACCTTCTCGAACCCGGAGTTGACCTGCGCGAGCAGCGCTCGGTCCGCGTCGGTGAGGTCGGCGGCGGGGATCTCGCCGAAGTTCTTGTGGATGAGGTTCGCGGTGCGGTTGACGAGGTTGCCCCAGCCGGCGACGAGCTCGTCGTTCGTGCGGCGGTAGAACTCCGACCAGGTGAAGTCCGAGTCGTGGGATTCCGGGCCGGCGACGGCGATGAAGTACCTCAGCGCGTCGGGCTGGTAGCGGGCGAGCATGTCCCGCACGTAGATGACCACGCCTCGGGAGGAGGAGAACTGTTTGCCCTCGGTGGTGAGGAATTCGCTCGCGACGACCTCGGTCGGCAGTTCGAGGGTGCCGAAAGGGCCGGGCTGTCCGCCGTGGGCGCCGCGGCCGTCGTAGGCGAGGAGCTCAGCGGGCCAGATCTGGGAATGGAAGGTGATGTTGTCCTTGCCCATGAAGTAATAGGACTGGGCCGTCGGGTCGGACCACCACGCCTGCCACTCGTCTCCCGCGCCGAACCGGCGCGCCCATTCCACTGACGCCGACAGGTAGCCGACGACGGCGTCGAACCACACGTACAGCCGCTTGTTCGGGTTGTTCTCCCACCCCTCGATCGGAACGGGGATACCCCAGTCGATATCGCGGGTCATCGCCCGCGGCTTCATATCGCCAAGGAGGTTCCGCGAGAAGTTGATGACGTTGGGACGCCACGCGCTGCGCGTATCGAGCCACGCCCCCAGGGCCTCGGTGAGCGCGGGCAGGTCGAGGAAGAAGTGGTTCGATTCGACGAATTTCGGCTTCTCCCCGTTGATCCGGGAGATCGGGTTCTTCAGGTCGATCGGATCGAGTTGGTTGCCGCAGTTATCGCATTGGTCCCCGCGCGCGCCGTCGTAACCGCAGATCGGGCAGGTCCCCTCGATGTACCGGTCCGGCAACGTCCGGCCCGTGGAGGGGGAGACCGCGCCCATCGTCGCTCGTTCGATGAGGTAGCCGTTCTGGTGCACCGTTTTGAACATCTCCTGCACCACGGAGTAATGGTTGCCCGTCGTCGTGCGGGTGAACAGGTCGTAGCTCAACCCCAGCGAGGTGAGGTCCTCGGCGATCACCCGGTTGTATCGATCGGCGAGTTCCTGCGGTCCCACACCTTCCGTCTCCGCCTGGACGAGGATCGGAGTACCGTGCTCGTCGGTCCCCGAGACCATCAATACATCGTGACCCGCCATTCGCATATACCGGCTGAACACGTCAGAGGGAACACCAAAACCTGCGACATGGCCGATGTGGCGCGGACCGTTTGCGTACGGCCAGGCGACGGCGGAAAGAATGTGGGTCATGACTCCCCAGCTTAGAGGTCGCGGACCAGTTGCGCGCCCACACGTGCCGGAATCAGGCCGGCTCGGGCCCAAGGGTGCGGCAGTACCGCAGGAACAGCATCGCCCCACCCCGCAGAGTGTTCACCAACCCCATGTTGTGCACGTGCTCGGCGTGGCTGGTGGTGATCCGCCGCGAGCGGCCCCCCACGAGCAGGGGGCTGATCGTGAGGCAAAGTTCATCCACGAGGTCTGCGGCGAGTAAGGAGCCGAACAGGGTCGGCCCACCCTCGCACAGAACTTGGTGCAACCCGCGCGCCGCCAACTCCGCAGCCATCCGCTGCAGGTCCACCCCGCCGGAGACTTCTCCGCACACGACCACCTCCGCCACTTCCTGGAGCGCTCGGAGGCTGTCCGGATCGGCCGTCTCGGCGGCGAACACGAGCGGGCGCTGCTTACGATCGTCGACGTCGAAGGGTGCGCTGGC
>CAMXUZ010000303.1 GCA_947251855.1 uncultured Ruaniaceae bacterium | reverse complement strand
ACACCGCCGGTCAGGGCGGGCGCGGCGACGCCGTCCGCGGGGTTCCGATCAAGCGCATCGGTGATCGGGTGGTCACCACCGTCTACGACCTGCTGCTTGCCGAATACGGCGTGGGCCGCGAGGGCCTGCCGGGTGAGTGGGCGCAGGGCCTGGACGACGCCGAGGCGCTCTACACCCCCGCGTGGCAGGAGGAGATCACCTCCGTGCCCGGCCCGGCCGTTGCCCGGATCGCGCGCGAATTCGCCCAGAACGCCCTCGACTCCGGCGGGCGTTCGATGATCATCATGGGCGCGGGAACCAACCACTGGTTCCACTCCGACACGATCTACCGCACCTTCCTCACCCTGACCAACCTGTGCGCCACCCAAGGGGTCAACGGCGGGGGGTGGGCGCACTATGTGGGGCAGGAGAAGGTCCGCCCGATCACCGGATGGATGCACCTGGCGAACGCGCTCGACTGGGCCCGCCCGCCGCGGCAGATGACCCAGACCACCTACTGGTACATGCACACCTCCCAGTGGCGCTACGACCAGTTCGGGGCCGACACCCTCACCGCGACCACCGGGGCGGGCAAGTTCGCCGGCACCTCCACCGCCGACGCCGTCGCCCTCTCCGCGCGGCTCGGGTGGCAGCCCTTCTACCCCCAGTTCGACGTCTCCTCACTCGAGATCTCCGATCAGGCCGCCACCGTGGGCAAGGAGACGATCCCCTACCTCGTCGATGCGCTCAAGAGCGGGGAGATCAACTTCGCCGTGGAGGATCCCGACGCGCCGGAGAACATCCCCCGGATCTGGGCGGTGTGGCGGGCGAACACCCTCGGCTCGAGCGCGAAGGGGGAGCAGTACTTCCTCAAGCACCTCCTCGGCGTCGACAACACCGTCGGCGCGGAGGAGACCCCCGAGGAGTTCCGCCCGAAGGACGTCAAGTGGCGGGAGGAGTCACCGGAGGGGAAGATGGACCTCGTCGTCACCCTCGACTTCCGGATGACGAGCCACACGCTGCACTCCGACGTCATCCTGCCCGCAGCGACCTGGTACGAGAAATACGACCTGTCGACCACCGACATGCACCCGTTCATCCACTCGTTCAACCCCGCGATCACCACGCCGTGGCAGTCGCGCAACGACTGGGACATCTGGAAGACGATCGCGAAGAAGTTCTCCGAGCTCAGCGTCACGCACCTGGGCATGCGTAAGGACGTCGTCGCCCAGCCGCTCCAGCACGACTCGCCCGGGGCGATGGCCACCCCGCGGGGCGAGGTGCTCGACTGGAAGAAGGGCGAATGTGAGCCCGTGCCCGGGCTCACGCTGCCGAACCTCGTGGAGGTGGAGCGGGACTACACCCAGATCTACGAGAAGTACACGAGTGCCGGGCCGCTGCTGGAGAAGCTCGGCATGACGACGAAGGGCATCACCTACGACGTCAACAAGTACGTCGAGCGCCTGCGCGGCATCAACGGGGTCGTCACCAAGGGGGTCGGCAAGGGCCAACCCCGCCTGGAGGAGGATCTGCACGCCGCGGAATTCATCCTCAACCTCTCGGGGACGACGAACGGGCACATGGCCACCGAGGGGTTCAAGACCCTGGAGAAACGCACGGGGCAGAACCTGCACGACCTCGCCGCGGAGGCCGAGGGCAAGCAGATCACCTTCGCCGACACCCAAGCGGCTCCGGTGCCGGTGATCACCTCCCCGGAGTGGTCCGGTTCGGAGAGCGGGGGACGGCGGTACTCGCCGTTCACGATCAACGTCGAGCGGTTCAAACCGTGGCACACCCTCACCGGCCGCCAACACTTCTACCTCGATCACGATTGGATGCTCGAGATGGGGGAGGCGCTGCCGGTGTTCCGCCCGCCGCTGGACATGACCGCTCTCTTCGGCGAACCCGCGATCGGGGCCGGTTCGAAGGAGGAGGGCATCTCGGTGCGCTACCTCACCCCGCACAACAAGTGGGCGATCCACTCGATGTACATGGAGAACTTCTTCATGATGAACCTCTCCCGGGGCGGGCAGACCATCTGGATCAGCGTCGAGGACGCCGAAGCCGCCGGGATCGACGACAACGACTGGATCGAAGCGGTCAACCGCAACGGCGTGGTCTCCGCGCGGGCGGTGGTCTCCCACCGGATGCCGCGGGGCACCGCGTTCATGCACCACGCCCAGGACCGCACGGTCAACACCCCGATCTCGGAAACGAGCGGGCAGCGCGGCGGGATCCACAACTCGCTCACGAGGATCATGCTCAAACCCTCCCACCTCATCGGCGGGTACGGGCAACTGGCGTTCGCGTTCAACTACTACGGGCCGACGGGCAACCAGCGTGATGAGGTCACGGTGATCCGCAAACGCACGAGCCCACTACGGTACGAATAGGAGCAAAGAGCTATGCGAGTAATGGCGCAGATGGCCATGGTGATGAACCTGGACAAGTGCATCGGCTGCCACACCTGTTCGGTAACGTGCAAGCAAGCGTGGACGAACCGGGCCGGCACCGAGTACGTGTGGTTCAACAACGTGGAAACCCGCCCCGGCCAGGGCTACCCCCGCGGGTATGAGGACCAGGAGAAGTGGCGCGGGGGCTGGGAACTGGGGCCGAACGGCAAACTCCGCCTCAAGGGGGGCGGGCGGATCCAGAAACTGCTCTCGCTGTTCGCGAACCCGCGGTTGCCGGGCATCGAGGATTATTACGAGCCGTGGACGTACGAGTACGACAAGTTGCTGCAATCCCCCGCCCAGGAGCACATCATCTCCGCGCCCCCGAAATCCCTCATCACCGGGGAGCGGGTGAACATCCAATGGTCGGGGAACTGGGACGACGACCTCGGCGGCACCTACGCCAATAAGGACAAAGACCCGATGATCAAGGGGATCGAGGACAAGGTGAAACTCGAATTCGAGGACACCTTCATGTTCTACCTCCCCCGCATCTGCGAACACTGCCTCAACCCCACGTGCGTGGCCTCCTGCCCCTCCGGTGCGATCTACAAGCGCACCGAGGACGGCATCGTGCTCGTGGACCAGGACAAATGCCGCGGGTGGCGGATGTGCATCTCCGGGTGCCCGTACAAGAAGGTCTACTTCAATCACCGCACCGGCAAGGCCGAGAAGTGTACGTTCTGTTACCCCCGAATCGAGCAGGGGGAGCCGACGGTGTGCGCGGAGACCTGCGTGGGCCGGCTCCGGTACATCGGGCTCGTACTTTATGACGCCGATCGGGTCACCGAGGCGGCCTCCACGCCGAACGAGCACGACCTGTACGAGGCGCAGAAAGACATCATCCTCGACCCCCACGATCCGGAGGTGCTCGAAGCGGCCGACCGCGCGGGGATCCCCTATGACTGGATCCTCGCCGCGCAGCGCTCCCCGGTCTACCACCTCATCCACACCTACGGGGTGGCCCTGCCGCTGCACCCGGAATACCGGACGATGCCGATGGTGTGGTACATCCCGCCGCTCTCGCCCGTCGTCGACGTCGTGCAGGACACCGGGTACGACGCCGAGGACGCCGACAACCTCTTCGCCGCGATCGACGCGCTGCGGATCCCCGTGGAGTATCTCGCCAACCTGTTCTCCGCCGGGCACGTTCCCACCGTGGAGCGGGTGCTGTACCGGCTCGCGGCGATGCGCTCCTACATGCGCGACATCAACCTCGGCAACGACCCGAAGGAAGGCATCGCCAACGCGGTTGGCATGAGCGGGGAGTCGATGGAGGAGATGTACCGGCTGCTCGCGATCGCCAAGTACGAGGACCGCTACGTCATCCCCGCCGCCCACTCCGAGCAGGCGCACGACCTGGAATCCATCGGCACCGACTGCCCGCTCAACGGCGAAGGTGGCCCGGGGATGCTCGAGGCGATGAGCGATCAGCCCCTCGGGATGGACAACCCCGGGGTGCGCACGAGCGGCAAGACGACCCTGTTCTCCTGGTCGGGGGACCGCCCCTCGGGCATGTTCCCGCCCCGGCTCGGGACCCAGAGTTGAGGGGACGGGCATGACTGCGCTCCTGGATAAACTCTTCGACCGCCGGCGCAACACCGCGCTCGCGGTGGAGGACACCCGCGCGGTGCACGCGTGCGCCTCGTGGCTCATCAACTATCCCGATGACGACCTCATCGCCAAACTCCCCACCATCGCCGAACTCGCCGGCGGCCTCGGCCCGCGGGTCGGGGTGCCCCTCGCGCGCAGCGTGGGGACGCTCAGTGGGGACGTCATCGGCCTGCGGGAGCAGTACGTGGAGACCTTCGACACCCGCCGCAAAGGGTGCCTGTACCTCACGTACTTCTCCAACGGTGACACCCGCCGGCGCGGGATGGCGCTCGTGCGGATCAAGAGCGCCTACCGCAAGGCGGGCCTGGAGGGCACCTGCTGTGAACTCCCTGATCACCTCGCCCTGGTGCTGGAGTTCTCGGCGACGACCTCGGTGGAGGCGGGGATGAAGATCCTCAGCCAGAACCGCGCCGGTGTGGAACTCCTGCGCGCCCACCTGGAGCAGATCGATTCTCCGTGGTTCGGAGCGATCGACGCCGTGTGCGAAACCCTCCCGCCGATGACGAAGGACGAACGCGAGCGGATGGTCGAGCTCGCCGCCTACGGACCCGAGGAGGAGATGGTCGGCCTGGACGGGTACGGCGATTCCCACTTCGACCAGATCTACCCGGCCTCCCGGCCCGGGCCCAGTTTCTGCGGAACCGACGCCGCCCCGAGCGGGCCGCAGCCGATCACTCTGGAAAGGAGCCGGCCATGAGCCACACAACTGCGGAGATGTTGCTGTGGGTGGTCATCCCCTACGTTGCCCTCGCCATGTTCATCGGCGGGCACATCTGGCGGTGGCGAGAGGACCAGTTCGGGTGGACGACCCGTTCGAGCCAGATCTACGAATCGAAGCTGCTACGGATCGGCTCGCCGATGTTCCACTACGGGATCATCGGGATCTTCCTCGGGCACGCGGTCGGGCTCGGAATCCCGAAATCGTGGACCCGCGCCATCGGCCTGTCCGACCACATGTACCACCTCATGGCGATCACGATCGGGCTCGCCGCGGCGGTCACCTGCGTGGGCGGACTCTTCCTCCTCATCTACCGACGCCGCACCAACCGGCGGGTGTTCGGGGCGACGACGGTGATGGACAAGGCGATGTACCTCATGCTCGCCCTCGTGATCATCTTCGGGGTGCTCGCCACCGTGGTGCACACGGCGGTCGGCTCCTACGACTACCGCGAGGGGGTCTCGATCTGGTTCCGCCAGTTCTGGACCCTGCAACCGGACCCCACCCTCATGTCGAGCTCGCCGATCTTCTTCCAACTGCACGTGCTCTCCGCGCTCGCGATCTTCGCGATCTGGCCCTTCACCCGGCTCGTGCACGTGTTCAGCGTGCCGCTGGGCTACCTCACCCGCCCCTACATCGTGTACCGCTCGCGGGGGCCGGCGAAGGCCGACCGGCGCGGCTGGGAGAAAGTGGACTTCTAGGATGCCAGCGCCCACGGCCGCGAAAGTCGGAGGCCAAGCGGTCTTAGGAAGACAAC
>CAMXUZ010000302.1 GCA_947251855.1 uncultured Ruaniaceae bacterium | reverse complement strand
CGCCATGATCGGGCCCCAGTCGGCGCTGTGCTGGCCGAAGAAGCGCTGGAGCCCGATCGCGACGGTGAACTTCTGATCGTCCTGCAGGAACGTGAGCGCGAAGATGAACTCGTTCCAGGCGGTGATGAACGCGAACACGCTCGTCGCCACCAGCCCGGGCGCAACGAGCGGAAACAGGATGCTCCAAAACATCCGGTTCCACGAGGCTCCGTCGATGTACGCCGCCTCTTCGACCTCGATGGGTACGGCGGCGACGAAGCCCCGCAACATCCACACCGCGAAGGGCACGCTGAAGGCGAGATAGACGATGGATAACCCGAGGAGCGAGTTGAGCATCTGCAGGTTGCGTGCCTGCAGGAACAGCGGGATCACGAGTGCCTCGAGTGGAACCATCTGGGCGACGAGGATCATGATGAGGATCGCCGTCCGGGATCTGAACCGGAACCGGGCGACCGCCGTCGCAGCGAGTAACGCCAGCAGCGCGGACAGCCCCACGGTGACGGTTGCTACGAGCGCGGAGTTCGCCATGAACCGGCCGAACCCGGCTTGGCCGAGGACCGTGTCGAAGTGTTCCAGCGTGAACCCTTGGGGCAGGACGTTGCCACCGCGGATCGCGGCCGCGGGATCCACGGCGGTGGAGATCATCCAGTAGGCGGGCAGGAGGAAGAAGATCAGGCACCCGGTGATTCCCAGGGCTTGGAGGAACACGCGCAGCGCTCTGCGTGGCCGGATCCGCATCAGAACTCCTCCTCCTTGAACAGGGTGCGCACGTAGACGATGGTGATGAGCATGAGCACGGCCGTGAGCACCACGGCGATCGCCGAGCCCATCCCGTACTTGCTCTGCGCGAACGATTGGACGTAGGCCCACACCCCGAGGTTGAAGACTTCCGGGTTCGTGCCTCCTCCCCCTGGCAGGAGCCAGATCTGGGTGAAGACCTTGAAGTCCCAGATCGTCGAGAGGATCGTCACGACGGCGAAGACGGGTTTGAGCACCGGGATGGTGATTCCCCACAGTTGCCGCCACCAGCCCGCCCCATCGATCCGTGCCGATTCGTAGAGTTCGTCGGGGACGGTGAGCAGCCCGGCAAGGACGGTCACGGCCACGAACGGGATGGAGTGTTGCACGACGTTGAGGGTGGAGATGGCGTAGAAGGAGAACCGGTCGAGGAACCAGTTCGTCGAACCGGCCTCCATGAGCCCGAGCGAACTGAACAGGTTCGTTGCTAAACCGTTGGCGGGCTCGAAGATGAAGGCCCACACGTAGGTGCCCGTGATGGCGGGCACCGCCCAGGCGATCATCACCGCCGTCGAGGTGAGGTAGCGCCAGAACTTCGGCAGGGTACGCAGGAACAGCGCGATCAGCGTGCCCAGGACGAGCGTGAGCGAGACGCAGGCAAGGGCGAACCCGATAGTGTTGGGCAGGACGACCGTGTAGAGATAGGAGCTACTGAAGATCTCGGTGTAGTTGTCCAACCCGACGAAGTTGGTCGTGCCGCGGTTCAGCTCCCGGAGCCCGTAGTCCTGGAACGACAGCCACACGACTCGCCCGAGCGGCCAGGCGAGCAAGATCGCGAGCGTCGCCAGGGCGGGCAGCAACAGTAACCAGGGGCGCCGCCGGGCCGACGCGTGGGCGCCTCGCCAATTGCGTTTCGATGTGTCCCTCGGGGCCCGAGCAGGCGTCTCGGGCCCCGAGGTGAGCTCGTCCGAAGTCATCCGCGGCCGCTATTCGCCGAAGGAATCGTTCATCGTTTCAGCGGCGGTGTCGGCGGCCGATTGCGCGTCCGCTTTTCCGGAGAGGATCGCCTGGACCATCGTCGGGGTCACTTGTTGCCCCTGGATCGCGCCCCACTGCGGGCTCACCGGGGTCGAGGCGCCCCCATCGACCATCTGAGTGATGAACACTTCGGTGAGCTCATCGGCGTTCGCTTGCATGTCTTCCAGGAGCGAGACCTGGCCCGGGAAGTAGTTGGAGGCCTCACCCCATTGTTGCGCGAACTCTCCCGTGGTCATGAGCTTCACGAACTCCCACGCGAGGTCTTCATTCTCGGTTCCTTCGAAGATGCCCAGGTGGGATCCGCCGAGGAACGAGGGCGCGATCCCGCCGTCCTTCGCCGGGATCGGGAATGCCCCGACGTTGCCCTCCATGTCCGGGGCGTCTTCAACGATCCGTGGTGGGGTCCACGACCCTTGGATCGCCATCGCCACGTCCCCTTGGCTGAACGCCGCGAGGAGGTCCGCCTCGTCCCACGTTGCCGCCGCGGTGTTCGAAGAGTCGTGCTCGAGAGCGAGGTCGGTGAAGAACTCGATGCCCTCAACGGCCTCGGGGGAATTGATCGTCGAGACCCACTCCTCCCCTTCCTGCGTGGCGATCTCACCGCCGTTGCCCCACACCCACGGGTAGAGGCTGAATTCGCTGGCGCCGGGGATGGGAAATGGCGTGATGTCGCTGTCCGACTCGTTGAGGGTCGCAACGGCATCTTCGATCTCCTGCCAGTTCTCCGGCGGTTCAATGCCGGCCTCTTCGAAGATCTCGATGTTGTAGACCACTGAGCGCACGCCCGCATACCACGGCATGCCGTACAACTCGCCCTCGAGGGTCCCCGCTTCCACTAACCCCTCGACTAAGTCATCGCTCAGGCCGTCCGCTTCGACGCGGTCGGTGAGGTCGACGAGCGCGCCCGCGTCGGCGAATTCCGGCGTCCAGGTCGTGCCGACTTCAGCCACGTCGGGGGTGGTGCCACCCGCGATCGCGGTAGCGAACTTCTCCTTACCGGACGCCCAGGGAACCATCTGGACATCGAGATCAGCGCCGGTTTCTTCCTTGAAGGCGTCGGCCACGTCGTCGAAGAATTCTGTCGAGTCGGGGTTGGTTCCCTCCATGATCCACACACTCAGGGTCTGCCCCTCCCCGATCATCCCTCCGTTGTCACCATCGCCGTTGGGATCGGCTGCGCCACCATCACCGTTTCCGCCACCACACGCGGCGAGCACCAGGACTGCTCCCGCCGCCGTCACTCCGGTCCAAATCTTCCTCATCTTTCCTCCTCGAAAGGTGTCAGCCCGCGGGCCTGAAACTTTGTATCACACTTTAGTGGATGATGAAATTTATATCCAGAGGGGACGCCGGGCACCCATGCGGGCACAAAAAAAGGGGGCCGGGACGCGTTCTCACGCCCCGGCCCCTTTCAGCGGGGTCTGCCCCGCCTTGGGCGGTTACTGCTTCGGCAGCTCTGCGAGCTTCCGGCTCTCGAGCACCTGGTCGACGAGCCCGTAGTCGAGGGCTTCGGCCGCAGACAGGATCTTGTCTCGTTCGATGTCCTCCGTCACCTGCTCCACCGGCGTGCCCGAGTGCTTCGAGATCGTCTCCTCGAGCCACGTGCGCATGCGCAGCATCTCGTTCGCGTGGATCTCGATGTCCGAGGCCTGCGCGTACCCACCTTCCATCGCGGGCTGGTGGATGAGCACCCGCGCGTTCGGCAGTGCAAGTCGCTTACCCGGGGAGCCCGCGGCGAGGAGCACCGCCGCGGCCGAGGCCGCCTGGCCGAGGCAGACCGTTTGGATCTGCGGGCGGATGTACTGCATCGTGTCGTAGATCGCCGTCATCGCGGTGAAGGACCCACCGGGTGAGTTGATGTACAGCGTGATGAGCGAATCCGGGTCCTGCGATTCCAACACGAGGAGCTGCGCCATGACGTCATCGGCGGAAGCGTCGTCCACCTGCACCCCGAGGAAGATGATTCGATCCTCGAAGAGCTTGGTGTATGGGTCCTGGCGCTTGAAGCCGTAGGCGGTGCGCTCCTCGAACTGGGGCAGCACGTAGCGGTTGGATGGGCTCTCGGCGATACCGCCGGGTCCAGCGAGTCGCGGTGAGCGGGAAAGAAATTCGTTACTGTTCAATGTCATCCTTACTTCGCCTCGCCGTCGCGGTCACCCATGTTCGCCGCGGAAGGAGCGTGGCGCACAACGTGGTCGATGAAGCCGTAGTCCATCGCCTCCTCGGCGGTGAACCAACGGTCGCGGTCGGCGTCGCGGTTGATCTGCTCCACCGTCTTGCCGGTCTGCTCGGCGGTGAGTTCTGCCATGACCTTCTTCATGTGCAAGATGAGTTCCGCGTTGATCTTGATGTCGGTCGCGGTACCGCGGATTCCACCTGAGGGCTGGTGCATCATCACTCGCGCATGCGGGGTGGCATAGCGCTTACCCGGGGTGCCGGAGGCGAGCAGGAACTGGCCCATCGAGGCGGCCATCCCCATCGCGACGGTCGCCACGTCCGGCTTCACATACTGCATGGTGTCGTAGATGGCCATCCCTGCGGTGACCGAGCCGCCGGGTGAGTTGATGTAGAGCCAAATGTCTTTGTCTGGGTCTTCGGCAGCGAGCAGCAGCATCTGGGCGCAGATCTGGTTCGCATTGTCATCCCGCACGTCGGAACCGAGCCAGATGATGCGCACTTTGAGAAGACGGTTATAAATGCTGTCGCCGAGTGAGTAGTGAGAGTCCCCCGCCGCGCCCTGCGGTAGGTTTTCGGAAGATTTGCTCAACGTTCGCTCCTGTCTATCGACTGTCATTGACTTTAACGCTCGCTGACGACATTTCCTGCCCCCAGCGCCCCCTGTTTCGCTGGTAGCGCAGAGATTTTAGTTATAGAGCAACGACGGCGGCGGCAAGGCCCCGCCCGCGCATCGAACACCTCCGCCTCACTCCCGGGCCCGCACCTGCACCCGCCCGTCCTCGATCCGGGCCTCGTACCTCGGTTGCGGCACCGTCGCCGGGCCCCGCACGACCGCGCCGGTGGTGACGTCGAACTCCGAGCCGTGCCACGGGCACACGAGGCAGCCGTCCTTGAGCTCCCCCTCATCGAGCGGGCCGCCGAGGTGGGAGCAGACGGCTCCGAGGGCGTGCACTCCGTAGGTGTCGCGGACGACGACGATCGCCTGGCCCTCAAGGTCCACTCGGATCGGGCCCTGGTCCAGATCCGTCGCCGGGGCGGCGTCGGTCCAGTCCGCCGGTTCGGGTTGGGCGTCCGCGTTCCGGTTCACCCCGACGGCGTTGACGTAGGCGAGGTGCCCGCCGAGGTAGCCTCCCACCACGAGTCCTCCCCCGCCGATCAGGGAGAGCGTGGCACCGAGGCCGTGCCGGCCGGAGCGGCGCGCCAACCACGAGGCGAGGTAGAACGTCGTCGCGAACGTGTTCGCCCCCGCGTGAACGAGGCCGACGCGTTTTTCGCCGATGTTCACCCCGAGGCTCGACCAGTCCGCGAGTCCCGAGAGCACGGTCGGCACGGTCGCCAGGAGCGCGGCACCGGTGAGCCGCTGCGCCCCTTCGCGGGCACCTGCGCGTTCGCCCGGCACGAAGTCGAGCAGGCTCGCCCCGATGTTGAAGCCGATCGGCGCGGCGACGAGCATCGGGTGCAGGGCGTGCCCGAGTTGTTTGCCGTGCAGCAGATCCTTCACCCCGCCGGGCGGAAGCACCTTGTTCGCTGCGTCTGCGAGCGGTTCCACGATCCCGTCGAGTTGTTCCGCCTTATAGATCCGCCGTGCTAACTTCGCCAACATCTCGGCCCTCTCCTTCGCAAGTCGATCCTCTCGTGCGCAGGACGCTAGACCAGCTCCGCAGCCAGCGCCACCCCCTGCCGGCGGGAGGCAAACTCCGCTATATGTCGAACCAGGAACGGCACGCCAGCGCCGGTCGAAACGGTTGCGAATCGAAGGGACGCAGACATGGATCTTGGACTCCACGAGCACACGGCACTCATCACAGGCGCGGACTCCGGGATCGGGCTCGCCTGCGCGCAAACCCTGCTCGCCGAGGGCGCGAGCGTCGTGATCGCCGACCAGTACCCCGACCAGCTCGCGGCGACCGCGGCGCAACTGGACCATCCGCGCCTGCACCACTTCCCCGTTGACGTCACGAGCAACGAGTCCATCGAGGAGCTCACGGGCTATATCAGCACGCTGGACACCCCGTACGCGGACATCCTCATCAACGCTGCGGGGATCCACGGGCCCGGCTCCGTCTTTCACGAGATCGACGACGACGGTTGGCGGGAGACGTTCGAGGTCAACCTGTTCGGCAGCGTCCGGATGACTCGGGCGGTGTTGCCGTGGATGCGCGAACGGGGTTGGGGTCGGATCGTCTTCATCTCGTCCGAGGACGGCGTGCAACCGTATGCCTCCGAGCTCCCCTATTCCGCGTCGAAGGCGGCGCTCCTCAACCTCGCGAAGGGGATCTCACGCACCTACGCCAAAGAGGGGATCCTCATCAATTCCGTCTCCCCCGCGTTCATTTCCACGCCGATGACCGATGAGATGATGACCAAACGCGCCGAACAACGCGGCACCGACATGCATGAGGCGATCCAGAGTTTCCTCGCCGAAGAACGCCCCTCGATGGAGACCAACCGGCGCGGTAAGCCGGAGGAGGTTGCCGCCGTCATCGCGTTCCTGTGTTCGGAGCAGGCGAGCTTCGTCAACGGGGCGAACTACCGGGTGGACGCGGGTTCGGTGTGGACGATCTAGCCGCGGCTCCGGCCGCGCGTGGCGGTCAGTCGCACGTCATCTTCAGTGACTGCGGTTCGAGGTCGACGCCCGCTTGCTCCGTGCCGGGTTCGAGGTCTTGCGAATCGCCTTCGAAATTTTCCTCGGAGAAGATCGTCACCGAGGCGCTCTCACCGACTTTCAGACTGTCGGCCTCATCGGTCCAGTCCTGGTCGGCGCCGGGCAGGTTCTCGAGGTTCTCGTACTCCCCTGCTTCGGTGAGTTTGAAGTTGTCGTCGTTCTCGTCGAAGTCATCTCCGTCGAAGAAGTGGATGAAGCAGCCGTCACCTCCCTCTTCTGTCGAGGATGTGTCTTCGGGGGCGGAAGTTTCTTCCGTTCGCGAATCTGAGTTGCCGTCGTTGGCGCAACCGGCAAGGAGCAGGCCGGCGGCGAGAACCGGGGCAGTGATGAGAACTCGTTTGCGGCGCATGCTACTTTCCTCTCGCTGAGCGACGAAGCGTTCGGCAACGGTAGCCCCCGCCCGTCCGAGCAGCGAAGAGGATTGACGGCGGCACCATCGGTGGTGGACACTGCCTCGCGGCATGCGTGCGCATTCGCCGCCGAGAATACGAAACGGCCGGGCACCCCCACAACGGGGACCCGGCCGGTCGACGGTGAGGAAGGTTAGTCTTCGTCCGCCTCGTCAGGCACATCGGCCTCGGTTTCCTCGGCGTCATCCTCGACGACGTCGATGACTGGATCTTCCAACGCCTCTTCCGCGTCGTCGGTCACGTCGATGAAGTTCCCGGCCGCTTCGGCGGCTTCGGCATCCTCCTCGTCCGAGCCGATGTATTCGCTGAGGTCGACGTCGTTGCCGGAGGCGTCCACGACCTTCGCCTTCCGCAGCGCGAGGGCCACGGCCTTGTTCCGGGAGAGTTCCGCCACGTACATGGGGATCTGACCGGAGGAGTCCGCCTGGGAGATGAAGGTGTTCGGGTCGAGGCCGGACTGCTGAGCCATCCGCAGCAGGTACTGGATGAGTTCATCCTGGGAGATCTGCGGGTCGACGATCTCGGCGACGGCGTCGAGCAGCAGCTGGCGGCGCAGCACCTTGGTCGTCTCTTCGGTCACCTCGTCGCGGTGTTCGTCATCCTCGAGGCGGCCTTCGGCTTCGAGGTGGCGGTACACCTCATCCTCGACGATGCCGTTGGGGGTGGGGAACTCCACCGTCTCTTCGAGCTGCTCCAGGAGCACATCGCGGGCCTGGACCGCCTGGTCGGAGGCTTTGCGGGTGGCGACCTCTTCACGCAGTTGGCCGCGCAGCTCCTCGAGGGTGTCGACCTCTTCGGAAGCCATCTGGGCGAATTCGTCGTCCAGTTCGGGCAGTTCGCGCTCCTTCACCGCCGTGGCGGTGACGGTGATCTCGGAGTCGGTGCCCGCGTGCTCGCCACCGGCGAGGGGTGCGGTGAAAGTAGTCGTTTCCCCTTCGCTCAAACCGGTGACCGCCTCGTCCATGCCTTCGAGCATGTTCCCCGAGCCGATCTCGTAGGAGACGCCGGTGACGGAGTCGATCTCTTCCTCGCCGACCTTGGCCGACATGTCGATCGTGAGCACGTCACCCTCCTGGGCCGCGCGGTCAACAGAGATGAGCGTTCCGAAACCTGCGCGCAGGTCCTCCACGGCGGCGTCGACGTCCTCGTCGGTGACCTCGATGTCGTCCACCGTAACGGTGAGGGTCGATAGGTCGGGGATGGTGACGTCGGGGCGGATGTCGACGACGGCGGTGAACTTCAGGTCGTCCTCGTCTTCGGTGACCCCGGGGATCGCGGTGATTTCGATGTCCGGCTGGCCGAGCGGCTTGACGTCGGCTTCCGTGACCGCCTGGGTGTACAGGTCAGGCATCGCCGCGTTGATCGCGCGTTCAAGCACCACGGGGCGGCCCACGCGCTGGTCGATGATCCGAGCGGGGGCCTTCCCACGGCGGAAGCCGGGGATGTTCACCTGCTGCGCAACTTCTGCGTACGCCGCATCCATGTGGACTTTGAGGTCGTCCATCGGGACCTCGACGGAGAGTTTGACCCGGGTCGGGTCGAGGTTCTCGACTGCGCTCTTCACGTGCTTGAACTCCAGACAGATTTGAGGGTTCGGGCGCGGTTGCCGCAGGGCAGCATGCGTTGACCGAATATTAACCAATCCCCAAGTCTAAAGCACGGCACGGGGCCCCGGGGCACCCCCGCAGGTGATCTATACAACTCCCAGCGGGATGCCGCCCTCAGCCCTCGCCCCCGTCCTCGCCCCCGACGGGACCGTCGGCAATGTGTTGGAGCCGCTCGGGGTGGTCGATCCAGTACAGGCGCGGGCCCGCGAACGCGTCGGCGGCATCGTGGTTGCGCTTCTCGCGACGGCGGATGAACCAGCTCAGCCACCCCCACACCCCGGCGATCACGGCGAGGATGATGG
>CAMXUZ010000301.1 GCA_947251855.1 uncultured Ruaniaceae bacterium | reverse complement strand
GCTCGCCCTCGCCGACTGGCCCTCACCCGAGAACACCGATGCCGTCGTCGCCCAGGGCCTCGCCTCGAGCGAGCCGGGCGTGTTCACCGGCGTCGACCTCGCCATCCCCCGGGGCCAGACCACGGCGATCACCGCGGAATCACCTGAGCAACTCACGGAGCTGCTCCTCACCGTCGCCGGGCGGCGCGTGCCAGGCAGCGGACGACTGAAGACCTGCGGCTTCGTCGTGCCCGAACGCGCGAGCGCTGTCCGCCGCAGGGTCGCGTACGTGCATATTGTCGACGACGAACCACACCCGGGCCGGTCCTCGGTCCTCGAGGCGGTACTCGCCGAAGAACCCGAAATCCTCATTCTCGACGGCGCCGACGACCTGGGCGCCGCCGCTGCCGCGAGCCTGCAACGCGTGCTGGAGAACGCGCAGGTCCCCACGGTCATCGTGGGAACCGTGACCGGGCGCGCGGAGCAGATCGTGCAACAGACCGCATTGGCAGGTGTACTCGTATGACTCCCACCACTTCCCTGCGCCGTCCCCGCCGGATCCTGACTCTCCTCATCGCTCTCGTGGTGCCCCTCCTCGTCGCGGCGGCCTTCACCACGACCCTCGCCCATCCCGGGCGCCACGCCGAGGAAGTGGTTGCCGCCGTCGTCAACAATGACGAACCGGTCGAACTCGAAGGGCAGACCGTGCCGCTGGGCCGCCAACTCGCGGCCGCGCTCGCCGAAGGCAAGGGCCTGGGCGAGGGCGAAGTGGAGAACTACGAGTGGGTGATGACGAACGAGGACCTCGCCCGCGAGGGGCTTGATTCGGGCGAATACGGCGCGGTCGTCACGATCCCGCCGGAGTTCTCTGCCGCGGCGACCTCGACGGCCGAGGAGGACGCCGACCCGCGGCAAGCCCTGATCGAGGTGACGACCTCGCCGCGGGCCCGGCTCGTCGACGATGCGGTCACGCACACGATCGTCCGCGCGGCGATGGGTTCGGTCGGTAACGACCTCACCGGCTCGTACCTGGAAAATATTTTCGTCGGCTTCAACACTCTCGGCGAGGAGTTGGGGGACGCCGCGGAGGGGGCGCAGTCGCTCGCCCAGGGGGCGCGTGACCTCGCGGGTGGTGCCGGCGAACTTGCCGGAGGCAGCGAACAGCTCTCCGATGGGGTGGAAGAACTCGCGGCGGGTACCGGTGAACTCGCCGGCGGGGCAAGTGAGCTCGCCGATGGCACCCACGAGCTCGTGGGTGGGACCGGAGAACTGTCCGCCGGTGCCTCCGAACTCGCCGGTGGGCTCAACGAACTGGCGTCGGGCAGCCGGGAGCTTTCAGGAGGAACGAGCGAGCTCGCCAGCGGGGTGAGCGGGCTTCGAGCCGGGACGAAAGAACTGAGCACCGGGACGAGCGCGCTCTCCGCGGGTGCCTCCGAACTCGAGGGCGGGTCCCAGGAACTCGCAGGGGGAGTGGAGGAGTTAACAGCGGGGCTGGGAGAGCTCTCCGGGGGAGCACAAGAGCTCGCCGGCGGGCTCGATGAGCTCAATAACGCCGTCGACGTCGTGCCCGAGCACCTGGATCAAATAGAGGAAGGCATCGTTGCCGGGGCCAGCGAGGTCCGGGACTTCGCCGACCGTCTCGGCGGCGCGAGCGGAACGGTGCAGGAGATCATCGACGCGGTATGCGCGGCCGATCCCGAGGGGGAGGCGTGCGCGGCGCTCCAAGAGCACGTCGGCAATTCAGAAGATCTACAGCAGTTCCTTCAGGACGCGTCCGAGCAGTTGCACGCCCTCGCCGACTCCATGGAGGACTTCACCGGCGATGAGGGCGGTCTGGGGGAGATCCAGCAACTGTTCACCGGGATCAACGAGCTCGCCCGCGGCGCGGACGAACTCGCCGCCGGTCTGGAACAGGCCCACGACGCGTCGGGCGAACTCGGCGGCGGCGCACGCGACCTCGCGCAAGGTAACGCCGAGCTAGCCGAGGGCCTCGCCGGGCTTTCCAGCGGGGCGAGCGAACTGGACAGCGGAGTCGGGGAACTCCAATCCGGCGCGGTGGAACTCGACCGGGGCACCAAGCAGATCGCCTCGGCCAGCGGCGCCGCTGCCGGTGGGGCAGATGAACTTGCCGGCGGGGCGAGCGAACTCGCCTCAGGCACCCGGGGCCTCGCCCAGGGAGCGGACGAACTCGCCGCGGGAACGAATGAGCTCTCCGCCGGAGCCGGCGCGCTCGTCGATGGCGCGGACGAGCTCAGTTCCGGAACTGAGGAGTTGGCCGGCGGGGCGGATGAACTCGCTGGCGGCACCGGGGAGCTCGCCGACGGGCTCGACGAGGCTACCCAGGAGATTCCGCACTACCCCGATGGCGAGCGCGAGACCCTCGCCGACGTCCTCGCCGATCCCGTGGCGCTTTCCGACCCCGGTGGGGTGGGATTCACCTGGCTCGCGTCCTTTGCGATGGTCGCGCTCTGGGCCGGGGGGTTGTGGCTGCTCGGGGTTTACCCCGCCGTCGCTGCGGGCGCGCGCACGAGCACGCGGTCCGCGACCGCGCTGACGTTCCGATCGATGAAGGTTCCCGCGCTCATCGCGGCGGCGCAAGGGTTCGGCGTGACGATCATCGCGGCGGTGTTCACGGACCTTGCGGCCTCGGTCGGGCTCGGGCTGGGATTGCTCGCCGCTCTCGCATCGGTCGTGTTCATGGCCGTGCAGCGCGGATTGGTGGCGGCCTTCGGTCGGGTCGGGATCGTGCTCACCGTTCTCATCGCCGCCTTTGCCGTCGCGACGGCGTTGACCTCCGCCATGCCTGCCTTCGCCCCTGCCGTAGTTTCCTGGCTCCCGATCGGCCCGGCAATCTCGGCAACCCAGGGGCTGGAGGCATCCATTTCCGGTATCGCCGGGCCCATCCTCGGGCTCCTGGCGTGGGGAGCGGCCGGAGTCATCGCCGTCATCTTCGCAACCCGGCGAGCGCAATCGCGGTGATCGCGAGGCGCCCGCCGGTGCGAAGCGGTCCGGAGGTTAGTCGAACGCGTCCTTCACGTCATCGACGGCCTGCTTGGCTTTGGCCTTCGCCTGGTCCACGAGGCCCTCGGCCTGCATGGAATCATTGTCCGTTGCGTCGCCGATCTTCTCCTTGGCCTTGCCTTTGAGGTCCTCGGCGCCGTGCTTCATCTTGTCAAAGCTCATGCATATCCTCCTGAGACGTGAAGTAGTCGAACAAAACCCGTCGACTCGGGAAGACCCAAGGTAGAACCGAGTGCGCATTGCGCGCAACAGCCGCCATCAGAACGTGGAACGCATCGTCTCATCGGCGCTCGCCGCGGCGTCGGTACCCTGTCAGGATGAGCAAGATCAGTCGCTTTTCCTGGGATGCACCGGTGTGGCTAACGATTGAGGGCTTAGCCGTGGTGGGGCTTGCCATTGCCCTGTATCGGAAGGCTGAAGAATACCTCACGAAGGATTCGGTGCTCTTATTGGTCGCGTTAGGGGCGATTGGCGCCGTCGTGGCCATGATCGGAATCGTCAAGGGGGTGAAGAACGGTTGGGAGCGCGAGCCGCGCAGGTGACTGCGCCTATAGTCCACTGGCGTGTTGGGCTCACCTCAGAACACCACCACACCCACCGGCTACTCCACGGATCCGGCATTATCGAGGCTCGCGTTAGTAACCCTGACTTTCGCGAATGGTTCACCCCGATTGCGAGGGTTACAAGGGGAAGGATGCGCTGATAACAGACTTTGGTGGATCGCTGAGGAAGAATGCTGTCGGTGCCTCGGGCCACTCTTCGAGGACGTGCCCTACTCCAGGGATGACGATAGAGAGGACCTGGGCGATGAGGCCGATACCGGTAGCGAGAATCGGTGGGATTCCGAGCCAATGCAGATTGGCGTCAGCGAGCCCCTCGCGCTCGCGCGGATTGTTTACCTGGGCGAGGTCCGCGGTGATCAAGAGGGCGATGTCCCGTTCCCCGAGGGCTAGGAAGATGTCCTTGTCCTCGATCCCGAACAGACCCATCTCCCCGAAGTGGCGAAACCGGACGGCTTACTTCCGGTACGTGTTTGCTAGGGGCGTTACAAGGTCAGGGGAGAGGTTCTCGTCTACGGCGACTTCCCTCATGCAACTGCCTCGACACGGGCGTTGAACTCAACTGCGTCGCGAGCTGCTTCTGGGGAAACTGCCGGGTAGTAGTCGGGAACGTCCTCGGGAAACACTGTCTTGTTGTCGACCAGGCGGGCGATAAGATCGTAAGGGACCCGGGTTTTAGAGATCGTTGGCCAGCCGCTCATGCGGGTAGGGCGAAGCTCGAGATGCGCGCTGGGGCGCCCGAGCTCGGGAACTGGAGTCTCCTTGAAGTTGGAGAACGCGGCGAGCATATCCTCGAAACTGAAGATCGTCGGTTGTCCTACCCGCGTGAGGATGTCGATAGCCTCGCCAGACCTGGTCCCGATATAGATTGTGTCTTCGTCCACGCCGAAGCGGAACTCTGAAGGGTGCTCGAACGCGAAGACGGCGAACGCACGGTGAATCTTCTGGCTCGATGTGTGTGCCCGCAAGAATACGATCGACCGCAGCAGAATCAGATCTCGGAACGAGTATAACGGCGGGCGGAGTGGATTGATTTCCGGCACAACTAAGCCAGACTTGCGCCACTTATACAGTTGCGAAGGTGTCGCGCCAGTGAGAACCGATGTGAGTTTCAGAGGACATGACATCGCCGTCACCTCCTACCTCTTGCCTGATTGTGAGTATGCCAGAGTGAGCCACGGTTATAGATGTCCGTCCCTGCGAGTTCGATCCCACCGCCCCAAACTCCGGGCGTTCGCCTCGCACGAAGACCGCGATGACCCTACGGGTGCGATGGAGCCATCCCGCCATACGTGAGGGGCGCCATTCGACCCCGGACGGTGCAGATCGGTGTGACGGTTGAGCTACGGGTTCCCTTGCCTGCGGTTTTCGTTGGAGATACGGCGCTCCCGGCGCGAATCGAACGCGCGACCTACCGCTTAGGAGGCGGTTGCTCTATCCCCTGAGCTACGGGAGCAGGTGCCCGGGCTATTGTGTCACGATCTCCCCGCGCCGCGCAGCTTTCCCGCGCTGCCGGCCACCCGGAGCGATCAAAGAGCGATCCCGGCGCCGCTGACGAGACGAGGTGCGATAATGGCTGAACATCCGAAATGAGGGGGCGAGATGTGTAAAGTCACTCTCTTTCCGCTCCCTGTTCGGCGAGCCAGTCCCTCCGGTATGAGGCGTTTAGGTAGCGTGGACGAGTGACCTCTCGATTCCGAAAATCTCGCGAAGGCGGCTCCCGCGGCCGAACCGCAGGTGGCCGCAGCGACGGCTCCACGCACGCCGCGCCCACGCCACCTCCTGCCGAGCTCGGTGGAGAAGAGCGGGAAACGGCCGAACAGAGCACTGGCGCAACGCCGGATGCCGCAGGCCCGGCGGCGCAGGAGCTCACTGAAGCTGACGAACTCGTGGTCGAGGCGATCGAGACCTGGCGCCAGGAACTGCTCGAACTCGCCGGTGGCTCCGCGCTGTGGGATATCGACTCCCTCGGCGAGGCGATCATCGACCTCACCGGTGCCCACCCCTCCGGGATCGCGCAACTGTACGCGGGCAGGCGTACCCGGCTGAGCAACGTCGTTCGCGAAGGTGCCTCCCTCAGCCAAGCCCGGCGCCAAGCGCGCGTCGTCCTCGCCCGCGCCGACGACCTGGCCGGGCAATTCGGCGTCGCCCCCACCTACGTCGCGATGGGGGTTGCGCGCTGGTTCATGGCGGATGACCCCAAGCAGGTGCGTAGCGCGCTCGACTTCCACCCGCCCGAAGGACGGGTCGTGCAGGTGCCGGTGTTGCTGCGCCCCATCCGCATGAGCCCGCTGGCCGCGAACGACATCGACATGGAGCTTGATCCCCAGGTCGAGATCAACCCCGTGCTCGTTCGCGCGCTGCGCCTGCACGGCGTACAGGTCGATCCCGCGATCCTCGCGGCGTCGACCAACCGGGAACACGGATTCACCCCCCGCCCCGCCCTCGATGCGATCCAAGCCCTCGGCGGGGCGCTACCCGAATTCGAACTCGATGCCCGGATCATCGTCGGCACCTTCGTTCACCCCGGTCAGGCGCTTGCGGACGACCTGGACGAACAACGGGAGGCCCTGCATTCCCACGACGTGGTGCGGGCGCTGGCCGGAGCGCGCGAGGAGTTCGAGGGGAACACCCGGACCCTCCCATCGATACGGCTCGTCGACCCGGATCCCGATGCCGAACGGGGTATCGGCGACCTCGATTCTGCCCAGCACCAGATCCTCGACGCCGTCACATCCGGCTCCCACCTCCTCATCGACACGCCCCCCGGGGTGGACGTCGCAGGAACGATCGCGGCGATCATCGCCGAGGTCGCCAAGGCGGGTTCGAGCCTCATCTACGTGCCCGGCACCCGAGGGGCGGGGGCCGCTGTCGGCGATGCGCTGCGCCGCCTGGGCGCGCACGATCTCGTGCTCGACCTCTCAGCTGATCCCCAGTGGCGGAAAACCGCTGCCGACCGGCTCGTTGACGGCCTCAACCCGCCGGTTCCCGAAACCCCCGAGGAGGTGGGCGAGCAGCGCGAGGAGCTGCGCGAAGCCCGCAAGGTCCTCGGCGACTTCATCGGGGCGCTGCACCTCCCCCGAGACCCGTGGGGCGTCTCGGCCAACCGGGTCCTGCATGAACTCGCCGACCTCACCTCCCAGCGCCCCGGACCGCGCACCCAGGTGCGCCCCCCCTCCACCACCGTGCGCGAACTGAGCGAAGACGACCAGCGCCACGCCCGCAACCTGCTCATCGAAGCCGGCGAGCTCGGGGCCTTCCGGCTCCGCGCCTCCGTCACCCCCTGGTACGGCGCAGTGCTCCGGGACGCCGAACACGCGACCCGCAGCCTCGAACAGGTGCGCCACCTCGCCCAGACCCTCCCGACGAT
>CAMXUZ010000300.1 GCA_947251855.1 uncultured Ruaniaceae bacterium | reverse complement strand
GCAGGCCAAGAAATTCGGGGCGACCCACACGGTGAACTCCGCGAACACCGATGCGGTTGATGGAATCAAGGGACTTACCGGCGGGTTCGGCGCGGACGTCGTCATCGTCGCCGTGGGCATCAAGGACACGTTCATCCAGTCCTTCCAGGCCCGCGACCTTGCGGGGCGCGTCGTGCTCGTCGGCGTGCCCGACCCCGGCACGACGTGGGAGATCCCACTCGATGAAGTGTTCGGGCGCGGGGGAGCGATCAAATCCTCCTGGTACGGGGACACGCTGCCCTCCCGCGACTTCCCGATGCTCATCGATCAGTACCGCCTCGGGCGCCTGGACCTCGATGCCTTCGTGTCGGAGCGGATCACCCTCGACGACGTCGAACCGGCCTTCGACAAGATGGCCCGCGGTGAGGTGTTACGTTCGGTAGTAGAGATCAATCCCGTTCCATAGACCGCACTGGCCCGAGTGGGGCGGTGCATAGAAAGGGTATTTGTGACGAATATTTCTGATTCCACCGGGCAGGTACGGGTGGAGAACCGGGTGACGTCGGGGACGTTCTCCCTCGATGGGGAGACCTTCGACGTCGATAACAACGTGTGGGTGGTGGGTACCGAGGACGAATGTTACGTCATCGACCCCGCCCATGACGTGGACGCGGTGCTCGAGGCCGTGGACGGGCGCAAGGTGCTCGGGGTGCTGTTGACCCACGGGCACGATGACCACATCCGCTACGCCCGCGATGTGGCCAAGCAGGTGAACGCGAAAGTGCACCTCAACCCTGAGGACTCGATGCTCTGGGAGCAGGTCTTCGATGCCCCCTTCGACGCCGAGATCCACGAGGGCAGCGAGTTCTCCGTGGGCGGGGTGACGATGAGGGCGATCCACACCCCGGGCCACTCACCGGGCTCCACCTGCTTCTACGCCCGCGACCTGGGTGAGGGCGGGGTGCTGTTCTCCGGGGACACCCTGTTCAACGGAGGCCCCGGCGCGACCGGCCGCTCGTTCTCGAGCTTTGACACGATCATCGAATCGATCAGCGAGAGGCTGTTCAAGCTGCCCGAGTCCACCGTTGTCCTCACCGGGCACGGGGATTCCACCTCGATCGGCGCGGAGAAGCCCCACCTGCAGGAGTGGCTCGACCGCGGCCACTAGACCCACGTGGGCGGCGCAACCGCCGCCCACGGTGCAACCGCCCGTCTACCTGGATTCTCACAGAGACGGGCGGTGCTCGTGTACCCAGGCAGCCGCGACGCCCGCCCGTGAGCGGTTCGCAGTGCCACCGCCCCCATTCGTAGCAGCGAGAATGGTCTCGTGCTGTTGTATCGCGCCAGGAGCCGGCAGGAGGCCATTCTCGAGCCGCGGGGGCGGAGACGCGGCTCCTGGGAGACTACAGGAGATCCCGGGGCACGCGGCGGTCCCAGTTCTGAGAGAAGATTCGCTGCTCACCATCGTAGGCATCGAGTTCGGCCCGGATGTGGAACTCGGCGTCGGTGCATGTGAGCACCGTGCGGGTCGTCGCCCACGCGTGCCATCCCCCACGGGTGAAGCCCATCGTTGCTCGGGTCTCCCCGCGGGCAGAGAGCACGTCGTTACCCGTCCAGCTGTAGCGCTCGTACGCCCGCCGGGTGACGTCGAGATCGATGTCCTCGAGCCGGAAGGTGCCTTCATCCTTGACGACCTCGAGCCGCGAAGCGTAGCGCACGAGGTCACGGGTGACCGTCCACTGTGCCTCACCGGGCCGAATCGTCGTGAGAGGAATGGGCTCGCTGCCCTCCGGGCCCCCGAACGGCAGCAGCGCCGCATCGCCGTCGGCCCCGGAGATCCGTTGGGGCAGCAGGAGCCGGCTCCGCCGGGGCAGGATCGTGAGCCGCACCGGCCGCGGCGGGGGCCAGGCGAGCGGCCAGTACGAGGTGGAGATCGCCACCCGCAGCCGGTGCCCCACGGGGATCTGCTGCGCGGCGCCGTTGAGTTTCACCTGCACGACGTAGCGCTCGCCGGGAACGAGGGGCTCGGGCGCGGCGTGGCTATCGCGGTGGGTGAGGTTGAGGAGCCCGTAACTGATCCGGGTGACGCTCCCATCTGGAGCAACATCGGACAACCGGGCAGCGACCATCGCGACCGGTTCGGTCGCGGCGAGTTCGAGTTCCACCACCGCCGAGCCGAGGATCTCCGTGGCTTCGGCGAACTCATCGGTATCGAAAATGAGGGAACCGCCGTCGTCTTCACGCTGGTCATAGGGCAGGTCGGGCGGGGCGTTATAGGAGCACCACTTGCCCCCGTACTGCCCGACCGAGAGCGGGGATTGGATGTGTAGCGCGGTCTCGTCGACGTCGTCATACGGGCCGGCAATCCGGCCACGCTCGAACGGATACTCGTTCACGCGCACGTTCGGCGAGGGCCATGAGGGTTCGCCGATCCACCGGCCGCGGCGCTGGTCGTACATCGTTTGGGGAGGGGCGGACTCCTGCATCCACACGCGGAGTGCGGCGTCATCCATGACGCCGTTATCGACGTCCTTCAGCCAGTGGTCCCAAAAGCGGACGACCTCCTGCAGGAACCCGATCGCGGGGCCGGGTTCGCCCAGGTGCGGATACATGTGTGCCCACGGGCCGATCAGTCCCTTGCGCGGAACGTTGAGCCGCTCGAGCAACCGGAAGACGGCGTTGGAGTAGCCATCGGCCCAACCGCTCACGGCGAGCACGGGGCACTGCACGGCGTCGTAGTCCTCGCTCACCGAACCGTGGCGCCAGTACTCGTCGCGGCGTTGGTGCCGGAGCCACGTGTTGATCCACAGGCCGCTTCCCGCGAGCCGTTCGAGCCACATCTCCTGCCACCGGCCGCCGACGACGGCCGGGTCGGGCGGGCAGGAGTTGTAGGCGAACATCGTCGATGCCCAGGACAGGTTGTCCGAAAGCAGGCACCCGCCCATGTAATGGACGTCGTCGGCGTAGCGATCGTCGGTGGAACTGCACGTGATGATGGCCCCGAGACTCGGCGGGCGGCGAGCGGCTACCTGCAGCGCGTTGAACCCGCCCCAGGAGATTCCCATCATCCCCGTGCGCCCGGTGCACCACGGTTGCTCGGAAAGCCATTCGAGCGTGTCCTCGGCGTCGCGGAGTTCCTCGTCGAGGTACTCGTCGGTGAGTACACCGTCGGAACTGCCGCTGCCGCGCAGATCCACTCGAACGCACGCGTAGCCGTGGCCGGCGATATAAGGGTGGTGGATCGAGTCTCGCACGGCGGTGAAATCCCGGTGCCGGTAGGGAATCATCTCTAGAATCGCGGGCACGGGCTCATGGCTGGCGTGCGCCGGTCGCCAGATCCGCGCAGACAGCCGCGCACCGTCGCGCACGGGAATCCACACCTCGGACTCCTCCTGGACCTCGTGGGGGAGGTCCCGCACGATTCGCATTCGCCCGCTCCTGCTCCCGTTCGCGCCTTCTCCCACTTCTCACTGCTGCGGCGCCGATGATGTGGGACTCGCACTATAGCGACTATCCCGCCGGTGCGGGGCGCCGAGAACGGCTTTGGGGTTGAGTTTCCATGAGAAACCAACCCCAAAGTCGTTGTCGAGCAACCCTAAAATCGTTCTCGACGCACACCGCGCCGACCGAGCTACTCCCCGTGCTGGAGCAGCGCGCGCCCGGCGACGACCTCGATGTCGATGAGGTTATCCGCATCCGGAGCGGTGTGAAGCCGGTTATCGAGGATTCCGAAGGTGTGTTTGGTGCGCACCTGGTACGGCACGTCGGGGAGCGTGAGGTTCAGTTCCCCGGCCGAGAGCTCCGCGCGAACTTGCTCGGGGGCGCGCCCATCGAGTTCGGCGGCGAAGCGGCCCGCGGCCACCTCGACGTCGGCGACGCGTGTGTTCGTGAGCTCGAGGTCGGCGGTTCCCCCGCTCAGTTCGGTGGTGACTTCCTCCACCTCACCGGTGTAGGCGAGCATTCCCGCGGCGACGTCGAGGTCGAGGTTCGCGAAGTCGCCCTCGGCGCTGACCCGGCCGGACCCGAGCGTGAAGCGACCGGAGAGTTTCCCATCGAGCTCCTCGGGCAGGGTGATCGTCACTTCCTCGTTCCGGTTGCCGCACCAGCCGAAGCAGATGTTGTAGAAGGGGCGCTGGTTCGTCGCGATGAGGGTGTTCCCGGCGGTTGTCCAGTGCCACGCGTTGGAATCTGCGGGGGAAACGGACAGTTGCGCCTCGGCGACGTCGCCGAACGCGACGTGAACATCGGAGCTGCGGGAGTCCACGTGAAGGGTGGTGACGCCGTCCACGGCCGCCGTGTGAATCCCGCCGGAGGCCGTGCTCGCCTCGCGGTCGCCGGCGAGCAGCGAGCCGACCGCCGGAAGCGCGGCGGAGGTGAAAACAGCGGCGAGGATGAGCGCGCCGAGCAGGGTAGTGATGAGGGAAACGGTGCGGGCGGTCGAGGTCATTGCTGGGATCCTTGCGAGGTCGGTTCGGAAGATGAGGTGGGAGAACTGGAGTTCTCGAGGTGAGCGATCGCGGCGAGTACCCGCCGGTTCCCGGAATCATCATTGGGGAGGTCGAGCTTGGTGAAGATCGAGGTGATGTGTTTTTCCACCGTCGCCTCCGAGACGTAGAGCAGCGCGGCGATCGCCTGGTTCGATTTCCCCTCGGCGAGCGCGGCGAGCACGGCGCGCTCCCGGTTGGTCAGACGCTGCATCCGCGTGTCGGATTGTCGCCGGGTGAGGAGCTGGGAAACGACCTCCGGGTCGAGCACACTGCCCCCAGCCGCGACCGTGTGCAGGCTTTCGAGGAAATCCCGGACGTCGGCAACCCGATCCTTGAGCAGATAGCCGAAGGCGGTGCTCCCGCTCGCGATGAGGTCGGAGGCGTAGCGTTCCTCCACGTATTGGGAGAGCACGAGGAGCGGCAGCTCCGGGTGGGTGTGGCGCAGTTCCAGCGCGGCGCGGATGCCCTCGTCCGTGAACGTCGGCGGCAGCCGCACGTCGAGGATCGCGAGGTCAGGCTCGGCGGCGACGACGGACGCCAGTACCCGGGAGGCATCGGGGAGGGCGGCGACCACCTCGTGGCCCGCGTGCTGCAGGAGCCGCACGAGCCCTTCGCGCAGGAGAACGGAATCTTCGCAGACTAGGATGCGCATGGGATGTGAACCTCTACTGTTGTCGGCCCGCCCTCGGGGCTCGTGATGGTGATGGTGCCGCCCGCGGCGAACACCCGATTGGAAATGCCGTCCAGGCCGCCGCCGGGAACCACGCGGGCCCCGCCGATACCGTCATCGTCGATCCGCGCCCACAACGCCGGGTGGGGACCCTGCAGCAACCGCACCGAGATCCGGCAGGAGGAGGCGCGGGAATGTTTCGCCGCGTTCGTGAGCGACTCGGCGATGACGAAGTACAACGCGGCCTCGGCGTCCCGGTTCACGCGCCCGGGCAGATCCACGTCAAGCGTAACGGGAATGTGGGAACGGCTCGCGAGCGCGGAAAGTGCCGCATCCAGCCCGCGGTCGTCGAGCACCGAGGTGTGGATCCCCCGGGCGAGTTGTCGCAGTTCGGTGATCGCCGCCTTCGTCGAGGCGTGTGCCTCGGCCACGAGCGCCTTCGCGGCGCCGGGGTCGGAATCGATCGTCTCTTGGGCGAGGCCCAGGGTCATCCCCACCGAGACGAGCCGCGGCTGGACCCCATCGTGCAGGTCCCGTTCGATCCGGGTCCGCTCAACGTC
>CAMXUZ010000299.1 GCA_947251855.1 uncultured Ruaniaceae bacterium | reverse complement strand
CGCCGGTGGGCGATCTGGTTATACACCCCGAGTTGCCCCATACCGGTGACGCGGGTGGTGTAGCCGCGGGCGAGGTAATGCATGACGTCGATGTCGTGGGCGCCCTTCTGCAGGAGCAACCCGCCGGTCTTTTCGCGTTCGGCGTGCCAATCCTTGAAGTAGTAATCACCGCCGTGGCCCACGAAGTGGCGGCACCAGATCGCCTTCACCTCCCCGATCTCGCCGCGATCGATCACCTGTTTCAGCCCCCGCACGAGTGACATGTGGCGCATGTTGTGTCCGATATAGAGTTTCCCGCCGCCGGTGAAGGCCGCCTCGAGCACGGCGTCGGCCGCCGCGGTGGTGATGTCGAGCGGCTTCTCCACGTATACGCCCACTCCGGCGTGCAGGAGCGGGATCGCCACCTGCGCGTGGGTGTGGTCCGGGGAGGTGAGGAACGCGGCGTCGATCGCGCTCAAGTCGAGGTCCGCGGCGTCGGCGTGCCACCGGATGTCCTCGCCGAATAGATCCCGGGCCGCCTGCTCCCGGGTGGGGTCGGGGTCGACCGCCGCAACGACCTTTCCCCCGTGCGTACGGGCGTGCTGGGCGATGTGCGCCCGCGCGCCGATCCCGATGACCGCGATCCGAATCGTCATGCCGCTCCTGTTCTGCTCCTCGCCGGGTCGTACCAGCCTATGCGGCCCTCTTCGGCCGCGCGGCGATTCTTCGTTTCCTTCCCGGGCGGGATATCTTCGATCCATGTCGCAACGCGTTGGGTCAATCAAGAAGCTCCTCGGCAGCGCACGCGCGATGCGTTGGGGAATGAACATCTGGCCGCCGTTCCTGTTCACCGGGGTCCGGATCCAGCACATCAGCGCAGACTTTCGGATCGCGCGCATCAAACTGGCGAAGACCCCGTTCACGACGAATTACTTCGGCACCCAGTTCGGCGGCACGATGTTCTCGATGGTCGATCCGTTCTGGGCCTTCATGCTCTACCGCAACCTCGGCTCGGATTACGTCGTGTGGGATCGGCGCGGGGAGATCGACTTCGAATCGCCGGGCCGCACCGCACTCTACGCTCAGGTCGTGCTCACCGAGGAGGTCATCGACGGTATCCGCACCCGCGCGGACGCTGGGGAGAAGGTGCTCCCCTGGTTCGAGGTGGAATTGCTCGACCGTTCCGGCGCGCTCGTCGCGAAGGCGCGCAAACAGGTCTACGTGCGCAAACGGCGCTGAACTGCACCAGACAACGCTACCCCTCGCTCGGCGCCTCGATCCTCACCTGGAGTTCCTCGAGCCCGTCGATGACGGTGCCTGCCCACAGGTGCATCCCGGTCATGTTCGGGTGGACCTTATCCGGTTGCAACTCCTCGGGGTGTTCCTTCGCGGCGGTGTGCCAATCGGCGATGGCGACGTTCGGATGCTCACGGGCGACCTGTTCGTAGTTCTTGTTCGTTTCCTCAACGAAGGAGGATTCGGAATAGATGTTCACGAGCACGACGCGGCGTTCGGGGCCGAGGATCTCGAGAGCCTCTTCCACGTCCGAGACCCCCTGCGCACCCGCGTTCGTGCCCGCGGCGATGACGGCGACCGGGCCGACTTCTCCTTCCTCCACCACGCGCCGCAGTTCGGCGAGCACCGCGGGCCACTGCCGGTTGGACTCGGCGTTGATCGTCATCCCCGGGATCTTCTTCGCCAGCCCGGGAGCGGCGACGTACATCATCGAGTCGCCGACGCCGTAGACCGCCTCACCCGGGATCGTCATCGGCTGCCCGATCTCGACATACTCGAATCCCTCTACCGCCGGTTCGGCGGTGGCGGAGGGCGTTGCGTCATCGACGAACCGCTGCGCTTCCCGCATCGAGGCCTCCAGGGTGGAGTGGGTGGGCGCGGAGATGACGGCGGTGAGGAGCAGCACGGTGAACGTTCCCGCGGCGAGCGCGACGACGCCCCTCCCGCGCGGGGCGATCGATCCCCACCAGGTTCGTACGCGCCGGGCGGCCGCTTTGAAACCATCGCGGCGGATCGGGTTCTCGATGTGGGTGAAACTCCAGGCCGCGAGCGCGAGGGTCACGCCCAGCGCCACTGCCCGGGAGACCCACCACGATACTGAATCCGGGGCGGCGGCCGGCCAGGCGGCGTCCACAATGAGGATCGCCGGCCAGTGCCAGAGGTAGATGCCGTAGGAGCGCTGGCCCACCCACTCGACCGGGCGGGCCGTGAGCACGGCGGTGAGCCGGTTTTCCTCCCCGGGCAGCGCGGCCACCATGCACGCGGTCGCGAGTGAGGCGAGCACGAGTCCGCCGCGGTAGGTGAACGCGCTCTCGCCGCCCGTGGTGAGCATGAGGGTGACGACGACGGCGAGGCCGCCCAGGGCGAGGGGCACGCGTAGGCGCTGCCAGCGTGGGGTGTCGAAGAAGGTGAGGTCCGGGGCTGCCATCGCGAACGCGAGCGCCGCGCCGGCGAGGAGGCCGAAGGCGTGGGTGTCGGTGCCGTAGTAGACCCGGGTGGTGGCCTCCGGAGTGTACCACGCCGCCATCGCGATCGCGGAGATGAGCGCCGCGCCGGCGAGGAGGCGGACCCGGGATCTGCCGCGCGGGAGGAACGCCATGATGAGGATCGCGAGCAGCGGCCACAGCAGGTAGAACTGCTCCTCCACGGCGAGGGACCAGAAGTTCATGAACAGGTTCGGGGTGGCAGCTTCGAAGTAGTCGGCGCCGACGGAGATCTCCACCCAGTTATTGGAGGAGGTCAGCGCGCCCAGGATGTGCCGGCCGATCCCGACGAGGAGGTCGCCGCCGGCGAAGAACGCCGCGACGGTGGAGATCGTGACAACGGTGAACAGCGCAGGCAGCAGCCGCCTCGCCCGGCGCACCCAGAACCGGGGAAGGTCGACCTTCCCGTTCTTGTTGAGTTCGCGCACGAGCAGCGTGGTGATGAGGAAACCGGAGATGACGAAGAAGACGTCGACGCCGATGAAGCCGCCCGGGAGGGTTTCTGGGCGCAGGTGAAAGATGAGGACGGCGACGATCGCGAGCCCGCGCCACCCGTCGAGTCCTTCGATCCACCACCGGGCACGGCTAGAGGTGGGAGCTTGCTGCGCCGATCGGGCGGGTTCGCCCGTGTTGCGGCTCCGCGCGCGTGTGGGCGCTGGGGTGTGAGCGGTCATCCCACCTCCTCCGGCGACGCCGCGGGAACTGCCGGTCCCTCGTCGATGAGGTCAGTGTAAGTAT
>CAMXUZ010000298.1 GCA_947251855.1 uncultured Ruaniaceae bacterium | reverse complement strand
GTGTGAGCCTGTCTGCTGAGGACGTCGCGGAACTTGACCGCTACGTCGCGGAGCGTGGGCTGGCTTCACGTTCTGAGGGGGTGCGGCATGCGATCCGCCTTCTGCGGGCGCCGGAGCTCATGGATGAGTACGCCGCTGCCTTTCAGGAATGGGAGGACTCCGGAGACGAGGCGGTGTGGGCGCAGGCAGCTTCGGATGGGCTAGAAGCGTGAGGCGTGGTGACATCCACTTAGTGGACTTTGAGCCGATCCGAGGGAGCGAGGCAAACAAGACCAGGCCAGCCGTCGTCGTCAGCAATGATCAGGCGAATGCTACGGCTGAGCGACTCGGGCGCGGAGTAGTCACCGTGGTGCCCCTGACGAGCAACACCCAGCGGGTGGCCTCCTTCCAGGTCTTGTTAGAATCTGCGGTTACAGGACTCAACAGGAATTCCAAGGCGCAGATCGAGCAGGTTCGAGCGGTCGCGATCGAGAGGGTCGGTCGACGCGTAGGATTCGTGCCGCGCGGGCTCGTGCCGCAGCTCGATGCAGCTATCCGCCTTCATCTGGCGCTTTGAACGGTGCGAACTTTCGGCGCTGGCGGGCCGGGCTGTGTCGTACCCTTGATGAGTGGCTGAAGTAGATCTCGCAATCATTGGCTCCGGTTCCGGCAACTCGCTCGTGACTCCCGAACTGGACGACAAACAAATCGCCATCATCGATCACGGAATATTCGGAGGCACGTGCCTCAACGTCGGGTGCATCCCGACGAAGATGTTCGTGTATGCGGCGGAAGTAGCGAACACGATCCGGGGCGCAAGCAAATATGGGATCGACGCGACGCTCGACAACGTGCGCTGGACCGACATCCGCGATCGCATCTTCAACCGAATCGATCCGATCTCTGAGGCGGGCCTGGAGTACCGGCGCTCGGGGGAGCCGAACACCACCGCATACGTCGGCACCGCCGAGTTCGTGGGGCCGAAACAGCTGCGCATAACCAGCCCCGAGGGAGCCGTGGACCTCAAGGCCGAGCAGATCGTCATCGCCGCAGGTTCCCGCCCCTACATCCCCGAAGTGATCACCGCGGCGGGTGTGCGCTACGAGACCTCCGACACGGTCATGCGCATCCCCGAACTCCCCGAATCCATGATCATCTACGGAGGCGGCTTCATCGGCGCCGAGTTCGCGCACGTGTTCAGCGCGCTGGGAGTCGATGTACGCATCATCACCCGCGGCGATGCCCTCCTGCGAGGGGAGGACGAGGAAATCTCACACGCGTTCACTACCCTCGCCCGTGATCAGTGGACCGTCGAACTCGGTGCCACCGTGCGTGCCGCCCGCTCCGGCCACACCCGCGCCAACGGGGAGCACTCCTCCGGCGGCGTCACGTTGATCTGCGAGGACGGGCGCGAGGTGAGCGCCGAGATGCTCCCCGTTGCTACCGGCCGGATCCCCAACGGGGACCGCATGAACCTCGAAGCGGCCGGGATCGAGAACGAGGACGGCCGGGTGATCACCGACGAGTATGGGCGGACCAACGTCGAAGGCATCTGGGCGCTCGGGGATGCGACGAACGACTTGCAACTCAAACATGTCGCGAACCAGGAGGCGCGCGCCGTCGCCCACAACCTCGTCGAGACCTTCAACGGCGGCAGCGACCTACGAAAATTCGACCACCGCTTCGTTCCCGCGGCGGTGTTCACCCACCCACAGATCGCCTCGGTCGGGCTCACCGAAACGGCTGCGCGGGAGGCGGGCTACGACGTCGCCACGCACACCCAGAAGTACGGGGACGTGGCATACGGGTGGGCGATGGAGGATACGACCGGGTTGGTGAAGGCCGTGGGGGATCGGGCCACCGGAAAGCTCCTCGGCGTGCACTTCATGGGGCCGGACGCCTCGAGTCTGATCCAGCCGGCGATCCAGGCGCTGAGCTTCGATCTCCCGGTCGCGGAAATGACGCGCGGGCAGTACTGGATCCACCCCGCGCTCGCGGAAGTGCTCGAGAACGCGCTCCTGGGATTGGGTTTCAACGAAGAATAGCCGCGTCGCCGACGCGGCGAAGGAGTGATGATGACGGCGATAGAACTGGGCGCCCAGGATCTTTCCGGCGCTGCGATCGGAACAGAACTCGGGGTCGACCGGATCGAATTGTGCAGTGCTCTCACCCTCGACGGGCTCACCCCCTCGCTCGGGCTCATCGAGCGCGCGATTGAGGTGGGGCCCGAAGTACACGTGCTTGTGCGCCCCCGCGCGGGCGGGTTCGTGTACTCCGCTGACGAGCTGGCGCTCACCCTCGCCGATGTGCGCCATACGGTGCAGGCGGGTGCCGCGGGGATCGTCATCGGGGCCCTGGACGAATCCGGGATGCCCGACCTTGACTTTGTTGCGCGGTGCGTCGAGGCTGCCGACGGTCTCGAGGTGACGTTCCACCGGGCGATCGATGTCTCCGTGGACATTCTCGGTGCGGCGTCGATGCTCGTAGGAACCGGGGTGTCCCGGATCCTCACCTCGGGAGGTGCGGAATCGGCATTCGAGGGCCGCTCGGTGCTGCGCCGGATGATCGACGTGTGCGGTGAGCAGATCCAGGTGCAGGCGGGCGGAGGAGTGACACCAGAGAATGCCCGCGCGATCGCTGAGACAGGGGTAGCCGCCGTTCACTTCTCCGCCAGACGCTTCGTGCGGGAGCCGCGGTCGACTTCCTCCGATTCCAGCCCGGATGGGGCAACGACCCGCGCGGACTTCGGGGGTTATGAAACTACCGATCCGGAGATCGCGGCGGCCACGGTCGCGGCGGTGCGAGGGTAAGCGGGCGCGGTTGTCGGCGCGGGAGCTAACCCAAGCGCTGCCGTAGCCGCCGGGTAGAGAACTGCCCGCAGACGGCGAGAACAACAACCACGGCGGCGATCACGATCCACGTCGCCCAGCCCAGTGGACCGGAGGAGACGGGGTCGAAGCCGCTCCACACGCTGATGATCAGCGCGGCGAAACCACCAGCGGCGTTGAGTGCGCCGTGGGCAACCACGCTCGGCCAGACCGATCCCGACCTGAGCCGCAGCCAGCCGAACAGGACCCCGAACGCCGTGCACGCCGCGATCATCAATAGCACGCCGGTCGGGCCGGTCAGGCCATAGTTATACCCGAGCAGCACCAGCGGGGCGTGCCAAATCCCCCACAGTGCGCCGGTGAGGAGCAGCGCGGGCCATGTTCCCAGCGGCAGTAACGAGGGCAGCAGCCATCCGCGCCAACCGAGTTCCTCCCCCAGCGCGAGCAGGCTGTTGGGAATGATCCCCGCCACTGGAAGGCTGAGGAGTTGGAGTGCCACCAGCTGCTGCACGGAAGCATCCTCGAGGGCCGCACCCCCGCCGCTGAGGCGTAGCTGCGCGGCGAACCCGGAAAAGTACGTGAGATCGGTGGCGAACAATCCCAGTGCGGCAGCGAGGAAGGCTCCCGCGATGATGATGAGCGGGATCCCGAACAGCGCTGCAGCAGTTAGTCCCAGCGTTCTGCCGGCAGGGCGCAGCGGCCACAGGCCGAGGTATCTGCCGATGCGCGCGGGCCGGGGGCGCTGCAGGAGGAACATCGCGAGGAGGGCCCCAGCGGCGGGGGTGAACATCATCACCGACGCGTAGAGACCGAGGAGCGGAGTGGCCAACCCCTGCCCGCCGGGCCAGGCCGGAACCATGTCGATCCACGCCAACCCGCAACTGATGACGGCGAAACCGGCGACGGCGAGCCAGGGAACCCTTGCCGGCTGACCGTCGTCGGAAATTCTGCCCTCGCCCGGGCGCGGCGTTGATCCCGGTGCGGCGTTCGGCCCCTTCACCATTTGTTGTGCACGTGTTCTGCGAAGCCGTCGATCCCTTCGAACCGGTACGTGCGCCGGTGATCATCGCTGGGTGTGAACGTGCCGTTCCATGTTCCGAAGCACTGATCGGTGTTGCCGGCGAGTACGCCCAGG
>CAMXUZ010000297.1 GCA_947251855.1 uncultured Ruaniaceae bacterium | reverse complement strand
GAGACCTTCGTCGTCGTCGGTGCGTGAGGATTCTGATCAGGTTCCGCCATCCGTTGTCTCTTGCCCGTCGTCTCATTCGGCGTTCGGACCAGTTCAGCGAGAACCCCCGCGGGATATTCAAGAACGTGCCCGGGATCCGGCTACGACGGTCGCGCAGCGACGGAGAACGGCGGGACAACGCGCAGTCAGAGCAGCGACGCCGTCAGAAAAAAATTTGTGCGCGAGGTGGGACTTGAACCCACACGCCCGTAAGGGCACAGGAACCTAAATCCTGCGCGGCTGCCAATTACGCCACTCGCGCGTGCACGCTAGAAGATTCTAGCCGAAGTTTTCGCGTGCACTCACCTCGGCCGGTTCCGCCCGCGGGGGACGTCGGGCACCCGGAAGCCAGACAGACCCGCTTGGCGGGGGAGTGCGATTAGTCGATCCCGAGGTCCCGGCGGAGCTTCGCCACGTGCCCGGTGGCGCGTACGTTGTATTGGGCGACGTCGATAATCCCCTCGGGGGAGACGACGATCGTCGAGCGGATCACGCCGACGTAGGTGCGGCCGTAGTTCTTCTTCTCACCCCAGGCGCCATAGGCTTCGAGCACCTCGTGCCCGGGGTCGGAGGCGAGCGGGAAGGTCAAGCCCTCCTTCTCGACGAACTTCGCGAGCTTCTCCACCGGGTCCGGGGAGACCCCCACGACCTGGTAGCCCGCGCTCTGCAGCGAGGCGAGGTTGTCCCGGAAGTCGCAGGCCTGCTTCGTGCAGCCGGGGGTGCCGGCCTTGGGATAGAAGTAGACGACGACCCCCTTCTCCGCCTGCGGGAGCAGATCGGCCAGCGAGACGGTGCCGCCGTCGGCGGTCGGCAGGGTGAATTCGGGCGCGGTGGTGCCCACGTCGAGTCGCACAAGGGTCCTTTCAGGCGAGGTCGATGTTCTGAGTATCGGGTGGCATCGCCGCCTCGGCGAGGATCGCGTCAGCGAACCGGTCGACGGCGCCCGAGGCTTGGCGCGTGTAGAGGTTGGCGTCGATGAGCTCGAGTTCCATGAGCAGCGAGGTGCCATCGGATTGGGTGACGATGTCGACCCGGGCGAACAGCAGCGGCCGGGAATTCGTGTTCCGCCCCGGGATCCGGGCCCGCGCGAAGCCAAGCGCCTTCTGCCCGGCCGCGATCTCTTCGGGCGTAGCCACGTAAGGGCTGAGCTGGACGGGCTGATACGTATCGGCGATATCGCCGTCGTCGGGCGTGAGCATGGGATCCTTGCGCACGGCGTGCGAATACGTGCCGTGGAGGAACACGAGGGAGATCTCCCCGTGGGAGTCGATCTCGGGGATGTATCGCTGCACCATGACGGCGCGTCCCTCGTCCACGATGCGTTTCGCGTGCTCGATCGCGTACCGGCGGGAGTCGGCGTCGGTGGAGGTGTAGCGGCCGGTGTCCATCGTGCCGGCGGAGATCGCCGGCTTGATCACGAACTCTTCGCGGGCGGGGAACCGGTTGTGCAGGTCGCGTTTCTGCCACTGCCGGTCCGGTTCGATCCAGGTGGTCTCGATGACGGGTAGGCCGTGTTCGGCCAACGACTGCAGGTAGTGTTTGTCGATGTTCCAGCGCAGCACGTTCGGCGGATTGACGAGCCGAGGCACGCGTTTGGCCCACGCGAGAAAATCCTCGATCCGGTCGGTGTGATCCCACGCGGCGAGGATGACGGCGAGATCGAACTCCTCCCAGTCCACCGCCGGATCGTCCCAGTGCACGATCTTCGGCCCCGCGCCGCGCATGCGCAGCGCGTCCGCGAGGGGTTGGCTTTCGTCGTCAAGCTCCGGGTGACCAGCGGTGGTCACAAGGGCGATGCAGAGCGTCGTTGTCACACGTCCACGGTACCGCGTTCCTGCACACGTGTTGCGCGATCACCGTGTGAGGCTCACCAACATTTCGCCTCGGGCGCCCGAACCTGACCCTGCCCAGGCTCGGGCGCCCCGCGTTTCGGCGGAGAGCCGCAATCGGCTCAGGAGGCGATGTTGCGAAGGAACGAAATCGACCGCTCGACGTCGGCCTTGGACCCTGCCGCATCGGCGGCGGAGGCCAGGATCGTGTCCTGTTCGATCACGTACCACCCGTCGTAGCCCGCGTCGTTCAGGCGGCTGACGATGTGGGCGAAGTCGACGTCGCCCTGCCCGAGCGGGACGTAGATTCCTTGCCGCACGGCCTCCGTGTAGGCGAGTGCCCCGGTCTGTACCTTCTCAGCGAGGTCGATGCGCACATCCTTGACGTGCACGTGTTCGATGCGGGAGGTGTGGGCATCGACGAGCTCGGTCGGGTTCGTGCCGCCGATGAGCAGGTGCCCGGTGTCGAGGCAGAGCGGGACCTCAGATCCCACAAGTACCCGTTCCACTTCTTCCCGGTTTTCGATCATGGTGCCCACGTGCGGATGGAGCGCGACGCGGATGCCGCGGGCGTTCGCCGCTGCGGTGACCCGATCGAGGTTGGTCAACAGGGTCTGCCAGCCGGCGTCGTCGAGGTCGGGGCGCTCGTCGTAACCGTCGAGACCCGAATCTG